>NZ_JADBTZ010000034.1:0-3555 GCF_020245885.1 Microcystis sp. M165S2
ACTGAAAACGGACGGGTCGAAAGTGTCAGACTTAAGCAATTAAGCGTTTTTCGCTATCTGCGTCAACCCCGTTCAGCGACCACCCTAAAAAAGTGGCGTGGTGAGGAATCGCCGTCCGTTTTACGGCGGCGAGGATGTCAACCTTGATCTTACCGCCATGCAGAGATATATTCGATCGCCCCTAGCCCTAACCCTGAGCATCAGCCTCTTAGCTAATTTTTTAACCGCTTGTAATAATGCCCAAACCCCAGATAACAACGCCTCTAGCCCCACCACCACTGCCCCCGGGGATCAGGGCTTAAAATTAGGGGCTTTACTGCCCATTACCGGAGATTTAGCCGCTATTGGTCAAAATATGCCCGAAGCAGCCGCCCTAGCGGTAGAGACTATCAATGCCTGTGGTGGAGTCAATGGCAAACCAGTCACCCTCGTGAAAGAAGATGACCAAACCGATCCCGCCGCCGGTGCTTCAGCGATGACGAAACTAGCGGAGGTGGATAAAGTAGCCGGTGTGATCGGTTCCTTTGCCAGTAGCGTCTCAGGAGCAGCCGTCGATGTGGCGGTGAGAAATAAAGTTATGTTAGTCTCTCCGGGTAGCACCAGTCCTGTATTTACTGACAGGGCGAAAAAAGGCGATTTTCAAGGTTTTTGGGCGCGGACGGCTCCCCCGGACACCTACCAAGCTCAAGCTTTAGCGGTCCTAGCTAAGAAAAGGGGTTTTCAAAATGTGGCCACCGTCGTGATCAATAACGATTACGGAGTGGGATTTGAACGGGAATTCGTGAGCGCTTTCGATAAATTAGGCGGCACTATCACTAATAAGCAAAATCCCGTCCGTTATGACCCGAAAGCTGCCACTCTCGATAGTGAAGCGGCGGCTGCCTTCGCTAACCAACCGGATGCTGTAGCGGCAGTCCTTTACGCTGAAACGGGCAGTTTATTACTGCAAGCGGCCTATAAACAGGGATTGACCAAAGGAGTTACCGTCCTCCTCACCGATGGGGTTTTTTCGGAAGATTTCACCAAACAGGTGGGGAAAGGAACCGATGGTAAGTCAATTATTGCGGGGTCCCTAGGCACGGTCCCCGGGGCCGACGGTCAAGCTTTAAGTGCTTTTACTACTCTCTGGAAAGAAAAGACCGGCAAGGATGTCACCGCTTTTGTTCCCCATACTTGGGACGCGGCGGTTTTATTGATGTTAGCGGCCGAGGCGGCTAAATCTAACACTGGTGAAGGGATTCAAAGCAAGATTCGTGAGGTGGCTAACGGTCCGGGGACGGAAGTAACCGATGCTTGTCAAGCCATGGAAATGATTCGCAAAGGCGAGGATATTAACTATCAGGGAGCCAGTGGCAATGTGGATATCGATGAAAATGGCGATGTGGTCGGTAGTTACGATGTCTGGACTGTCAAGGATGATGGGACTCTCAAGGTTATCGATCAGGTGACACCCAATCAGTAATTAGGGCTGGCTGAATAAATCTAAAAACCTTGCTGGATAAGACTTTTAGACTTTTTTCCCATCAAAAATTACCGGACCGGGGAGTGATCGGGGGGAAAATTCCGGGACTTTTTCCCTGAAAATTAGGTAATTTACCCCCTCAAAATCGGTAAAACCCCACACCCTGCCCCCACGAAAAACTTTTTGCCGCAAACCCTACTTATGAGGAGAGGCACTCATGCAAGAGGGAGAATAAATAATCAGTTTTTAATAACCGGATTTAGTATTTTGTGCCAAGGCAGAGCCTTGGCACAAGCAAAATTTCTTGAAGCATTTTCGGTTATTGAGAATTTTTTCGTTTCCTGGCTTTTTGTTTGCTGGTAGAGAGTAAGGGAGCGGTTAATTTTTCATAGAGTTCAAAGAGGTATTCAATACGATTTAATTCACTGGTAAAGCGTTGGGGACGATAACACAAATCAACGGCTTTGTCAAGTTTTTGGTGAGCTTTGATCAGGTCAGGAGGCATGGTTAAAGGATCGTATAAATCCGCAAGACTACTATCGGGATATTTTGCCCTTGTATCTAGTACAGCTTGAGCGCAAGTCTCGACGGTTTGTTTTTGTTTTTCGGTCGCAGTTTCAGGAAAAGGGTAGTTATTATAAACAATATCTTTTGAGTAACGATAATCACTTTTTAATCTGCCACACACATATTTAACCCATGCCATGTGCATTTCTGAAGTAAGAATACCAAATAAATATAAATCGCCGTTCGGAATAGCTTGACAAGTATCACTGACGATATTATCAGCCGTAAAAAAGCCAATGGGAATGTATTTTCTATTTTCTGACGTAGTTCTAGGTACAAGAATATAGTCTGATTTGGGTTGCGTTATTTGTCGAAATAAACAATGATAAGAATAGTTTCGGGTTGAAGCTGCAATACTTTTTGATCTGAATTGCTTCACGGCTTCCACACGCTCCAAAATTTCAGGTATATTCTTGAGTTCATTGGGTTTAATATCGAGTAGCCACAAACACCATTTTTTACCACCATTTAAAAATTCTCTAGCACTAATAAAAGGTCTGATAAATTTAATTAACAAAGGATTTTTTGAGACAAGAGTATTTTTTTCTTCTTCGGATAAAATAAAATTACCTCCATCTGTTGGCTTATTTCCATACATCATATTAGGGACATTACAGAGAGGATATTTTCGATTAAAAACCAGAATATTGTTTGCATTGATTAAGTAAGGATTAATATTTTTGGCTTTTATTAAAAGCAGCTCACTGGTTATAGTCTGATAGTCGAATATATATTTTTCATTAGCTTCAAAACTAGCAAATCCAATAATCACACAATGAACCGCAGCATTACCTTTAGCTTCATTACTCCATTTGAAAGTTCTATGGGCAAAATGAATACTGATATTAAATTCGTTTATTAAAACATTCCATAAAATAGATGATTGTTCCCCTTGAGAAATAGAATTAGTCGCGACTAATCCCACCTTAATTTTTGTGTTTTGAATAAATTGAGCAGATTTATAAAACCATGCTGATACATAATCCATAACCCCTGATCCAATGATTTTATCAAGAACTAACTTTAAGTCTTCTTTTTGATCAAAATTTTGGTAATGATGCCCCACAAAAGGAGGATTTCCTAAAATAAAATTGAGCTTCTCTTTTGATATAACTTCCTCCCAATCAATCCGCAAAGCATTTCCATTAACAATCTTTGCCGCTTTCTTCAACGGTAAACGCACAAAATACTGACCAAAAGTATTACTAACCTTAATATTCATCTGATGATCAATTAACCACATTGCCACCTCAGCAACTCTTACCGCAAACTCATCGTATTCAATACCCGCAAACTGATTCACATCTACCTGAATAATAGCACTAATATCTGTTACTAACTGTCCCGTTTTATTTAATTCCTGTAATACCAAAATCTCTAAATCCCGTAACTCACGATAGGTAATAATTAAAAAATTGCCGCAACCACAGGCAGGATCAAGAAAATATAAATTAGCAATCTTTTTGTGAAATTCTAGTAATTTATTGCGATTGCCTTTAATCTTCTCAAATTCTCTGGATAAATCA
>NZ_JADBTZ010000340.1:0-22120 GCF_020245885.1 Microcystis sp. M165S2
ACAGATTAAACGGGTAAGAGTTGTTAGACGTGCTGACGGTTATTATTGCCAGTTTTTGATTGACGTAGAACGGCAAGAATACCATAAACCAACGGGACAAATAACAGGAATTGACTTAGGGTTAAAAGAATTTTATACTGATGCCCAAGGTAATACTGTAGAGAATCCACGTTATTTAAGAAAGTCAGAAAAACGACTTCAAAAAGCACAAAGGAGATTATCAAAACGATTTCGTCAAGGAAAGAAACAGTCTAACAACTATCACAAGCAACGGGTAAAAGTAGCTAAACTTCACTTGAAAGTATCAAGACAACGTAAAAACAAAGCAATTAAAGACGCTTTGGCGTTAGTCCAGTCTAATGATCTGGTAGTCTATGAAGCTTTAAAGGTAAGAAACTTAGTCAAAAACCGTAAGCTGTCTAAGTCGATTTCTGATGCTTCTTGGTATCAATTCACCGAATGGTTGAATTATTTTGCCAAGATTTATCGGATTGTTTGTGTTGCTGTACCACCGCATTTCACTTCTCAAGATTGTTCAGTTTGTGGAACAAGAGTTCAAAAAACATTAAGCACTAGAACTCATCAATGTCCTAACTGTAAAACAATCTTAGATAGGGATCATAATGCAGCAATAAATATTCTTAAAAAAGGGTTACAATATTTGGGAAATTATCTCAACGGTACTGTTGGGCAAACAGAAACCGACCCAAACGCCTTGGGAGAGTCCGGTCTCTGGATTTTCAGTGGAGACATTGAGAATCTAAGCTGTCTCGTTGAACAAGGAATTTCTAACAGCGATGGGTCAAGAATCCCCCGTCACAGCGTAGCTTGACGGTGGGAGTATGTCAATTAACTTAGCATTTTCCCGGCGATCGATGACTGCTCTGGAGAAATCAAAAATCTTCCGTTAGGTGAGGAGACAGGAGACTCCGAGACAGGAGACAGGAGATGGGGAGGTAAGGAGACAGGAGATAGGAGACAGGAAATGGGGAGGTAGGGAGATAGGAGATGGGGAGATGGGGAGATGAGGAGAAAAAAGACAAGAGACAACTATCCTAGCCATAAAACCGAAAATTATCGCAAATTTATCTGAGTTTTAAGATATTTTGAGCCGATAGCACCTCGAGAACTTACTTTTGCAGGAGGTCTAATACCAAATCCGGTTATTAAAGACTGATTATTTATTCCTCCTTTTGCCTCTTGCATGAGTGCCTATCCTCATAAGTGGCCTATAATCAACGGATTTATTATAAGGGACATTTAGAAAAGCTATAGTAGGGAAAAGGCTATTTTTCCGGCGAGGTGACAATTTATGGCAGTCAAAAAAGAGTTTTCCAGTTTTCAGGAACTGTTGCAAACCACTAATCTCCCCGTGTTAGTGGATTTCTATGCCACTTGGTGCGGTCCTTGTCAAATGATGGCTCCGATTCTAGAACAAACGGGAATGTATTTCAAAAATCGCCTACAAATTGTCAAAATTGATACAGACAAATATCCCAATTTAGCCAGTAAGTACGGTATTCAAGCTTTACCGACTTTAGTAGTCTTTAAAAATGGTCAACCGATCGATCGAATCGAGGGAGTGGTGCAGGTTAACCAACTGGTTCAACATTTACAAACTCTGTTGTAAGATAATTTTGAACCAGAACTAGGAGTTAGTGTCATGGCAAAGGCGATTTGGAATGGTGCAGTGGTAGCGGAAAGCGATAACTGCGAAATTGTCGAGGGAAACTACTATTTTCCCCCCGATACCATCAAAGCTGAATATTTTCAATCCAGTAACACCCATACCATTTGTTCTTGGAAAGGAGAGGCTAGTTATTATACTCTTAGGGTAGATGGACAGGACAATAAAGATGCCGCTTGGTATTATCCCGATCCTAAACCAAAAGCCCAAAATATTAAAGGATATATCGCTTTTTGGCGAGGTGTGCAGGTTGAGAAATGATCGCCATCTACCCCGGCAGCTTCGATCCAGTTACACTCGGTCATTTAGATATTATCGAACGCAGTGTGCCACTATTCGAGCGAGTAATCGTGGCAGTTCTTTGCAATCCCCATAAAAACCCCTTATTTACCGTCGAAAAACGCATAGAACAGATCAGTTACTGTACAAAACACCTGAAAAACGTTGAGATAGACAGTTTTTCAGGATTGACGGTTGAATATGCCAGATTGAAAGGCGCTAAGGTGCTGTTGCGGGGGTTGCGGGTCCTCTCAGACTTTGAAAAAGAACTGCAAATGGCCCATACCAATAAAACCCTCTGGGAAGGGATCGAAACGGTTTTTTTAGCCACCACCAAAGAATATAGTTTTTTAAGCAGTAGCGTGGTTAAAGAAATCGCTCAATTCGGTGGCTCCGTCACCCATCTAGTCCCAGAAAACGTTTCTAGAGATATTTACTCATACTACAGTTAACATACTAGAATACAGCAATGAGGACGATCTGAACCTATGGCGCGCCGAGAACCTAATGATCGCAGAAAAGCAGTACCTAACACTTCTAATAGTGGGGTTCCCAGTCCACCCGTCGATTTCGATATCTATCAGGATTTGGCGCGTCTGCAAGAGATGATTTTTGATAGTTTCCATATCCCCCTTACCCGTTGGACAATCATCGATGAGGGACAGATATCCGAACAGATCGATCTCATCTATGAAACCGTGCCACCGGCAGTACAGAAAGCTTTAGCAATTTTGCAGGAAGAACAGGAAATTATCACTAAAGCGGAGGAATACGCTCAACAAGTCCTTCGTTCCGCTCAACAAAGGGCTGCCCAAATTCTCGATGAGTCCGGTATTATTCAACAAGCAGAACGGCAGGCGGCCCAAATTCGTCAACGGGTTCAGCAGGAGTGTGAATCCTTGCAACAACAAACCCTCGATGAAATCGAACAGATGCGTCACAGCACCGTGCAGGAAGTGCAACAGTTACGACAAAAAACCCAAGCGGAATGTCATGAAATTCAAAAAGGCGCTGACGACTATGCTGAAGCAGTTTTAGAACATCTCGATCGAGAATTAGGGGAAATGTTACAAGTTATTCGCAACGGTCGTCAACAGGTAAGATCGAAACCAACATCGTCAAAAAATCTACCCGGAGAACGTCCTTAATCAGTGATCAGTGATCAGTGATCAGTTATCAGTTATCAGATGTAAGTTTTAAGTTAATTAGTTAGTTATCTTCATCTTTATCCCTGATTACTGTTTGCTTACCACTGAAAAGCAGCCAACCCCTAATATCTCACTAATAAATGATCACGGAATTTCATGAATAACCCCTCCTCGAATTCCCATCTATTCGGACGCTTTCTTAGCGGGTTATTCAGCTGGAAAATTTGGTTATTTGTCCAGATATTTCAAGGCAGTAAAAGCTTTTATCGATTCCTGTATCATTATTTATATCGTCGTCCTAAAATCGATCGCATTCTCGGTAGCGATGTCATCTATATTCCTGAGAAAAAACTTTATAGCATTCCCCTTGATGTGCTGAAAATGGAGCGGCAAATGGTTAATAGTGATCGCCAGCAGTTGACTTCTATTACTACTTGGAAAGTTAAAACGATTCATCCCACCATCACCGAAACCGAGATACAATTCCACGATATTACCGTCGATTTACAAAAGGTACACCTGATTAAATCAGACCTTGATAACTACGATTATACTAATACTCGCCGCTTGGCTCCTCTGGTGAAAACCTTGCTTTTTGAAATTAACCCCAAAATTGCCAGTTTAGTAGAAAAGAGAAATCAATTACATAGACTGCGAAATCTGGCCGCATCTTCCGAAATTTTTCATTCACAAACCCGATTGTACGATCGAGCAATTAATCAAGTCCAGCTAATTATTGATCAAGCGGAAACTTTGAGACAAGAATGTTTAAAATTTATCCGAGAAACCCTGATCGAACGGGAATTAGTGCAATCCGATATCGATACCAATCTCGTTGATTTGCCCCTCGATTTTGCTAGTCAATATCAACTAATTCAAGAAAAATATCAACTCTGGAAAGAAGAAGTACAAGCTTATTTTGAATTAAAAGATTCTTCCCTACCTAAAAATTAACTATCACCGTCAGTTATCAGTATTCAGGAGATTATTTTTATTTATTCTCCCTGCTCCTTTTTCCCCAGTTCCCACTTTCCTATACTTTTGAAACAGGATTTAGTATTATGTCAAGTTTAACGGCAATTCGTGAACATATTTTTGCTTGGGGAAAACGCACCTATATCATGGGTGTTTTAAACGTTACTCCCGATAGTTTTAGTGATGGGGGAGAATTTGACAATGTTGAAAATGCCCTGCTACAGGCAATGAAAATGATCGAGGCCGGGGCTGATATAATCGATATCGGGGGTCAATCCAGCCGTCCGGGAGCCGAAGAAATTAGCCTAGAAGCAGAATTATCGCGAGTTATCCCCGTAATCACTGCTATTCGACAACAAAGTTCTATTCCTATCTCTCTCGATACTACCCGGGCGATCGTGGCAGCCCAAGGTATCGCCGCTGGGGCCGATTTGATCAATGATATTTCTGGGGGAACCTTCGATCGCCTATTATTGCCCACGGTGGCTAAATTGGCCGTTCCCATCATCCTCATGCACCTGCGGGGCAATCCGCAAACCATGCAATCTTTAACACATTATGACGATTTAGTCAAGGAAATTAAAGAATTTTTACAGGATCGCGTTAAGGAAGCTTTACATTGGGGTATTGCTAGGGAAAATATTATCATCGATCCAGGGATTGGTTTTGCCAAAACCGGGACACAAAATCTTGAGTTATTGCGAGAATTAGGGCAATTTCGGGATTTAGACTTACCTATTTTAATTGGATTGTCGAGAAAACGCTTTATTGGCGAGATTACAGGCAAAGATGACCCAAAAGAACGAGTTTTCGGAACGGCGGCGGCCTGTGCAATAGCGATCGCTAAGGGGGCCGATATCCTGCGCGTCCATGATGTGGATGCGATCGTAGATGTGAGTAAAGTGGTGGACGCAATCGAGCGAAGTTGAAAATTTTTGCTAGTCTTAGAATCATCCACACTTCGATCGAAATCAGCGATGAATAGCCAACTAACTAGCGATCATTGTATGTTACCCGTGATTCGATCTCCCCGGGATTATCAAGTTTTTCGCATTAGTGCTGGGGATACGAATCGTTTAGCGATCGTCTTCGATTCTACCGTAGCGGGGGATTCCTTGACCGTTTGTGTGGAAATTTTCGATCCCCACGGTCGCACCCCTACCCATCGTCATCATTTTGCCGTAGAAATGTTTTTTATCCTCAAAGGGGAAGGAATGGCTATCTGTGATGGTAAACCGATTCCCCTAGGTCCGGGGGATAGTTTATTAGTCCGTCCCACAGGTATTCACGAGATTAGAAATGTGGGGGACGGAAGACTTTATGCACTATGTTTTATGGTTCCCAATGAGGATTTTTCGGAATTAATTCGTAATGGCATCCCAGAGGAGTTAGACGCAGAAGATTTAGAGGTGTTGATGGGAACTATTAAAGGATAATCAAGCAATATCATCCCTTAAATTTTGGGCTTTTTTTCTAGAAAGAGGGCGATAAAAAAGGTAAAGGTTCCTCCCAGAAGTCCGAAGATTAGCCAATTTAATCTTGGATAGCCTTTATTGATAGCGATGACTGTAGCAATGCCACCGATGAGACAATGCCAGAAAAAAAGCAACAAGAATAAATCCAAGCTCAGGGAAATATCACCAATTAGTTTCATATTTTCTCAGTAGAGCGATAGAGTTAATTGTTTAGATAGCAAATCTCTAGAATTTTTCCAATGACCGAATCCCTGACCCGATTTTATGTTTATTAACCTTTATAAGTATTTCTCTTATTTTTTTGTCCAAGGCCATTTTGTTCCCATCTCGGTTAAAGCTGAAAAAACTAGATAGAGAATGAGAAGGGCAACACAAAAGAGAAAAGTCAATAAGTCGTTATTCATCGAGTTATCGCTGATAGCCTAAAGGTCACTGATTCGCTACTATTCATTTTACCACTACTTAGCAATTACTGCTTTTCTAGACTGTTGAAACAGGATTGATTATTGTTGCTGTTGTGCCAAATAGTTAAGCACTGTTTCCAGATTCAAGTCTAAGCGTTCCGAGATTTGTTGCGGGGTTAAACCGAGGTCTTGCAGTAGAGGAATTGTTTTCAATTTTTGCAAGTTTATTCCCTGTTCAATTCCCCGTTCAATTCCCTGTTCAATTCCCTGTTCAATTCCCCGTTCAATTCCCTGTTCAATTCCATCTCCAAAAGCTTCTTGATAGAAACGAGTTTGTTTTAGGTCTTGCAGTTCCAACATAGCTTCAATTTCCTCTCGACTTTTTTGGGGTAATTTATAAATGATTATCGTTTCGATTAAATCAATGACATTTTTCTGTACTAAGCGATCGCTCACTTCTCTTTGAGCCTGTTTAATTAAAATCTTAGCAGAATTGATAGCTTGACTCTCACTTTCCGTAACCAATTTGATCATGGCGATCCCTAAGGAAGGAGTCTCGTCATTTGGCAATTCATCCAGATAGATTCTTTTAACCCTTGCTAGGGATAAAAAATCGGCAAATTGCGGGGATGTTCTCGCTCAATTTCTCGGCTAGGATAAATAACAACTATCTGCCACGGTGACAAAGGTTTATACTGTCTAAGATACAAGAAAAGTTCCGAAAATAATCGATAATATAGGTCTTCATCCTTTTGAAACTGCACTTCTACCAGATAAAAGGGCGAATTTTCTAGATGATCGAGCGGCAAAAATAAACCATCCAATCGAAAAGCTAGTTGTTTAACTTCTTGGGAAGTAAATCGATAATTGCTAACGATAGCATCGGGTTGAGCGATTAATTCAAAGAACGAATCGGGAAAATCGAGAAACATTCGATAGAATATGCTGTCAGTTTTCATGCTGCCACAAAATTGCCTGTAATTTCAGCTTAATCTGCCTATGATCATCCCATCGTTTCTGCAACCCGGTGCTAAAGTTTCTCTGGTGGCCACCAGTGGAGCCGTCAAGGAATTAGCCGCCCTAGAAAAAGGCGTAGAAATCTGGCGATCGAGGGGTTATCAAGTGGAATTGAGCGATAATTGGGCTAATCGTCTCGGTTATCTCGCTGGTAGCGACGAGCAACGTCGTCAAGCTTTAGCCCAAGCATGGCAAGATCCCGATTGTCAAGCAATTCTCTGCGCTAGGGGGGGTTACGGTAGCGCTCGCCTCTTGGAAAATTGGACATGGGCAAAAACTAACCCGAAATGGTTAATCGGTTTTTCCGACGTGACGGGGATTTTATGGAGTTTAGCGAAACAGGGTATTTGTAGCGTTCACGGGGCAGTTTTAACCACCTTAGCCCAAGAAAGTCCCCAATCAATCGATCGCCTCTTTTCTCTTCTGGAAGGTCGTCCTTTAGCCCCTCTTGTCGGTCAAGGTTGGGGTGGGGGCAAAGTGCGGGGACGCTTATTACCAGCTAATTTAACCGTAGCCACCCATCTCCTCGGAACCTCGGTTCAACCCACCCTAGAGGGGGTAATTTTAGCCCTAGAGGACGTAACCGAGGCCCCCTACCGGATCGATCGAATGTTAACTCAGTGGCGAATGCTGGGCATTTTCTCCCAAATTAAAGGCATTGCTCTCGGTCGTTTTAGCCGTTGTCTGGCAGCCCCCGACAGTGATAGTCAAACCGTAGAGGAAGTCTTAAAAGAGCGTTTGGGCGATTTAGGCATTGCGGTTATTGCTGAGTTACCTTTCGGTCATGATGGCGATAATGCCGCTTTACCGGTGGGAACAATGGTAGAACTGGACGGGGATCGGGGAATCTTAGAATTTTTCTATCCCCAATGATCCACTTTTTTGATAGTATCTTAGAGAAGTGTTAACAAATGTAACAAAAAATTAATTATAGATGAAAGTATTAGTTGTCGGTGCGACAGGAACCCTAGGGCGACAGATCGTGCGTCATGCCATCGATCAGGGACATCAAGTGCGTTGTTTGGTACGCAGTCAGAGAAAAGCGGCTTTTTTGAAGGAATGGGGCGCAGAATTAGTCGGGGGAACCCTACGGGATAAGAGTACCATTATTGCCGCTTTAGAGGGAATGGACGCGGTGATCGATGCCGCTACTGCCCGGGCGACGGACTCAGCCAGCATTAAACAGGTGGATTGGGATGGTAAAGTTAATCTGATTCAAGCGGCCAAAACTGCGGGAGTTGATCGCTTTATTTTCTTTTCGATTCTCAATGCCGAAAAATATCCCAACGTGCCTTTAATGGAGATAAAACGCTGTACAGAGAAATTTCTAGCAGAATCGGGGTTAAAATATACAATTCTGCGTCCCTGTGGCTTTATGCAGGGTTTAATCGGTCAATACGCCATCCCGATGTTAGATAATCAAACGGTCTGGATCACGGGGGAAAGTACAGCAATCGCCTACATGGACACCCAAGATATCGCCAAATTCGCCGTTCGCGCCCTAGAAGTCCCCGAAACCGTCGGTCAATCCTATCCTGTGGTGGGCAGCAAAGCTTGGAAAGCTGAAGAAATTATCGAAGTTTGCGAACGCTTATCGGGTAAAGAGGGGAAAATTTGGCGTTTACCCATGGGATTACTGCGTTTTATGCGGGGAATAAGCCGTTGTTTCCAATGGACTTATAATATATCTGACCGACTAGCTTTTGCGGAAGTTCTCGCTAGTGGTCAAGCTCTTGATGGCCCAATGGAAGAAGTTTATCAAGTATTTGGCCTTGATCCGAGTCAAACAACTACTTTAGAATCCTATTTACAAGAATACTTTAGCCGCATTCTCAAGAAGCTCAAGGAAATCGACTTCGAGAAACAAAAAGCTCAGAAGAAGAAGAAAACTCCTTTCAAAAAGAAAGCGTGAACCAGCAGTAGGAAAATTTGTCAATGCCCAAAATCGGCATTATTTACAACGATATTAAGCCTATCGCTTGTAAAACAGCCCATCAGATACAAGATCAGCTACTTTCTTTAGGTTGGCAGGTGTTTATGGCTACTGGCAGCGGTGGCCTGCTAGGCCATTCCAAACCCTCTCGTCCGGTTTGTTTTACCCCGATCGATCAGTTAGTCCCCCCCCACTTCGATCAGGATTTAAGTTTTGCGATCGTGTTGGGGGGCGATGGTACAGTCCTATCGGCGGCCCGGCAGTTGGCCACCCTCAATTTGCCCCTGTTAACGGTCAATACGGGACACATGGGCTTTTTGACCGAAATTTACCTAAATCAGCTTGAACCCGCCTTAGAGCAGGTTTTAGAGGGGAATTACACCATCGAAAATCGCTCGATGATCACGGTGCGACTGTTTCGCGAAGATACCCTCCTCTGGGAGGCACTTTCTCTCAATGAGGTGGTCGTCCACCGGGAACCCCTCACCAGTATGTGTCATTTTGAGATTCAAATTGGTGAACACGCACCCGTCGATATCGCTGCCGATGGGGTGATTCTCTCCACTCCTACCGGTTCTACTGCCTATGCTCTCAGCGCCGGGGGTCCGGTAATAACTCCCGATGTGCCGGTATTACAATTAGCTCCCATTTGTCCCCATTCTTTAGCTTCGAGGTCTTTGGTATTTTCTGACAAGGAAACGGTAAATATTTTCCCAGCAACTGCTAATCGGATGGTGATGGTAGTGGACGGTAATGGCGGTTCTTATATCTTGCCAGAAGATCGAATTAATGTGCAGAAATCGCCCCACCAAGTCCATTTTATTCGTCTGCAATCCACGGAATTCTTCCGCATCCTCCGGGAAAAATTAGGTTGGGGTTTACCTCATATTGCTAAACCAACTTCGGTGGAATTACCTTAATCAGTTATCAGTTATCAGTGATCAGTTATCAGATGTGAGCTTTCAGTTCACTGATTACTGGTTACTGTTTACTGATAGCTTAATTTATGATCCCTTTTCGTGCCAAAATAGCTTTTTATTTAGAGGATGTCACCACGGCGATCGGACTGACGGTAAATCTGCTTATCTTGGCATTAATTTTACTATCTTTGGGGATCTATGTGGCTCAAACCTATCCCTTATCCGTCACTTGGCAAATGTGGTTACGTCAGCTTGATTGGGGAATTTTAAGCTTATTTTCCCTAGAGTATTTAATTCGGTTTTGGTGTGCGGAATCAAAACTAGGCTTTGTTTTTAATATTTTTTCCATTCTAGATTTATTGTCAATTTTGCCCCTATTTTTTGGTTTTTTTGATATTAGATTTTTTAGAATTTTTCGCTGGTTTAGAATTTTGCGAGTGATTCGTTTTTTTGGTTCCGATCTTTCTATTTTTCGGATTAAAACTTCCGATCAGATAGTATTTACTCGCATATTACTAACTCTATTTTCGATTATTTTTGTCTATGCAGGTTTAATTTATCAGATCGAACACCCAATTAATCCCCAAGTTTATCGGACATTTTTTGATGCTTTTTACTTTGCTGTCGTGACTATGACTACCGTGGGATTTGGGGATGTAACTCCCCTTTCTGATGGGGGCAAAATGGTGGCAGTTTTAATGATTTTAACGGGAGTTTTGTTAATTCCCTTGCAAATTAGCGATCTGACTAAACAACTATTAAAATCTGGCACTCAAATTGATTATCCTTGTCCAGATTGTGGTTTACCCCGTCACGATATAGATGCCAATTTTTGTAAAAACTGTGGGGCAAAACTCTTAAAAAAACCTGATTGAGACTAATTCTGGCGAAATTCAGGAGCCGGTCGCCGGTCGTCAGGAGATTATTTTTATTTATTCTCCCCACTCCCCCACTTCCCCACTTCCAATCCGTCTAAATGTTAAGTTAAGTATCGAAGAGCGGCCGTTTCATCACCCAGTAGTAATATAATCACTGAGTTATCAACTTTGATCCTTGAGTATGACTGCATTCACCACAACCCCCACCCTTGCCAATTTGCCCGCCAGTGACAGCCGTAGCCGCGTCAGTGAATTTATGAAATCCCTACAGGATGAAATTTGTCAGGGATTAGAAGAAGTGGATGGACAAGCAAAATTTATCGAAGATAGTTGGCAACGGCCCGAAGGTGGCGGCGGACGTTCGCGAGTTTTGCGGGAAGGGGCAATTTTTGAACAAGCAGGGGTGAATTTTTCGGAAGTTTGGGGGAAAGAATTACCTCCTAGCATTGCCAAACAACGGCCCGAGGCTGCTGGTCATGAATTTTATGCCACGGGAACCTCGATGGTCTTGCATCCTCGCAATCCTTATATTCCCACAGTTCACCTCAATTATCGCTATTTTGAAGCAGGTCCGGTTTGGTGGTTTGGCGGTGGTGCTGATTTAACTCCCTACTATGCTTTTGAAGAAGATGCTAGTCATTTTCACCGCACTTTTAAACAGGTTTGCGACCAACATCATCCCGAATATTATCCCGTTTTTAAACGCTGGTGTGATGAATATTTTTATCTCAATCATCGTCAGGAAGCCAGAGGCATCGGCGGGATTTTCTTTGATTATCAAGACGGTTTAGACCCTCTCTATCGTGGTCCTTTTGCCGAAAGTGATGCCGCTATCTATTCAGAAAAATTATCTCCCCAACAACCCCGCAACTGGGAAGAAATTTTTAGTTTCATTAATGACTGTGGCCGAGCTTTTCTACCCGCTTACGTTCCTATTGTCCAGAAACGGCACTCGACGGAATACGGTGACAGAGAACGTCAGTTTCAACTCTATCGTCGCGGTCGTTATGTAGAATTTAATTTAGTTTATGATCGTGGCACAATTTTTGGGCTGCAAACTAACGGTCGTACCGAGTCGATTTTGATGTCTTTACCTCCTTTAGTCCGTTGGGAATACTGTTATCAACCTGCACCAAACACCCCAGAAGCAAAACTCTATGATGTCTTCCTAAAACCCCAAGATTGGGTTAATTGGCAAGCTTAAATCAGTTATCAGTTATCAGTTACCAGTTATCAGTTACCAGTTACCAGTTATCAGTTATCAGTTATCAGTTATCAGTTATCAGTTATCAGTTATCAGTTATCAGTTATCAGTTATCAGTTATCAGTTATCAGTTACCAGTTACCAGTTACCAGATTTGAGTTTTAAGTGAGCATTATGTATTAAGTGAGCAGTATTAAATAGCAGTTTCCTACTGTCTTTTTACTGTTTACTGTTCACTGATCACTGATCACTGATCACTGTTTACTGATCACTGATTACTGATCACTGATTACTGTTCACTGTTCACTGAAAATACTTTCCACACCCTTGTCAAGTAAATAAATCTAAAAATTTTGGCTAATTTTTGGACACCTCTCCATACTCGTCTGGAAACCACGGTGAAAAAGGGACAATTACTACCTAAAAATGCGTCTCTGTTAGTGGCATTGTCGGCAGGTCAGGATTCCCTCTGTTTAGGGCAATTATTGCTGGATTTGCGCTCTCGTTGGGGTTGGCAACTAGCGATCGCTCATTGTGATCACCGTTGGTCCTCCGACCGAGGATTAGTCACTCATGTGCGGGAAATCGCCGAAATTTGGCAATTACCTGTTTATATTACCACCGCACCCCCCATGGCGGAAACTGAAGCCAAGGCCAGACAATGGCGTTATCAAGCTTTACAAACAATAGCCCAACAACAGGGTTTTAATTATCTTCTCACGGCACACACGAGGAGCGATCGAGCGGAAACTTTTCTTTATAATCTCATGCGCGGGGCAGGTAGTGATGGACTTTCTGCCTTAACTTGGTTGACAAGTTTAACCCCAGATATTTTTTTAGTCCGTCCCCTCTTAAATGTCACTCGCGGGGAAACTTTGGCTTTTTGTCAAAGTCGAGAATTACCGATCTGGTACGATCGAGCTAATGAGAATTTACGCTATGCTCGCAATCGCATCCGTCAGGAATTATTACCCTACCTGCAAACTAATTTAAATCCCCAAATCGAAAAACATCTCGCCCAAACTGCCGAAATTTTGGAAGCAGAAAGCGATTATTTAGATAGTATTGCCCAGGATATTTTTCGCCAGGTTATCGATCTAGATCAACAAAGACTCGATCGCTCCCCTTTACAAATTCTACCTCTAGCGATACAAAGACGAGTGATTCGTTTATTTTTGGCTCAATATTTACCCTCATCCCCTAATTTTGCCGAAGTTGAGTCAGTGGTTAATCTCATTACCGGTGTTAATCGCGATGCCACTTCCTCCTTAACCGGCAAAATTCGAGTAGAAGTACAACAAAATTGGCTATATATCAGTGATCAGTGATCAGTTATCAGTTATCAGTTATCAGATTACAGTTTTAAGTGGACAGTGTTAATAGTAATACAATTAAACTAAAAATAAAATTGGCGTAGAATAATGAGCGAAACTAAAGTAATTGATCGAGAAAGTTTACTGGTCAATCTCCGGCAACAACTGCGAGCCGGACAACAGGAATTAGCCGATTGGCAAGGGGGAAAAATGGCCATTTCTGCGGTGCCGGGGGCAGGAAAATCCCACAGTTTGGCCGTAGCTGCCGCTATGGTTATTGCTCGTGAGCAACTTCATGCTAAAAAACAGTTAATTATTGTCACCTATACGCGCTCGGCTGCCGCTAGTATTAAAGCTAAAATTAAACAACGCTTGCAAGATTTACAACTTTCGTCCCAAGGTTTCAGCGTCCAAACTCTGCACGGACTGGCCCTACAATTGGCCCGTCGTTACTCGGAATTATCGGGATTAGACCTCGAATCTTCTACCTTAGTTATTCCGACTCCTAGCCACAGAATTATTAGAAACTCGGTGGAAAAATGGCTAATTACTGACCCAATCCGTTATCAAAAGTTATTAGAAGGAGTGGAATTTGATGGGGAAGAAACAGAAAGATTACGCCGTCAATCGGTGTTGAGAACCGAAATTTTACCTAGTCTTGCCTATACGGCCATTCATGAGCTAAAAAGTTCGGGATTATCACCGCAGCAAGTCTGGGAATTAAGCCACTACACCGACGATAATTATCAAATTCTCGCTATTGCTAGTGGTTTGTACCAACAGTATGAAATCCTGATGCGTCAGAAAAACTATATAGATTATGATGACATGATTTTAGGAGCCTTGCGAGTATTAGATGAAGAAAAAATTCGCCGACAATGGCAAAAATCTGTCTTTGGAGTCTTTGAAGATGAGGCACAGGATTCTAGTCCTCTCCAAGAAAAACTAATTACTATTTTAGCAAAAAATAATGACGGGGAAATACCTAATTTAATTCGCGTGGGCGATCCCAATCAAGCGATTAATTCTACCTTTACCCCTGCCGATCCTGTTTACTTTAATTGGTTTTGTGAAAGTTGTCAAAACGAAGGCAATTTATCGACTATGAACCAAGCAGGTCGCAGCAATACTAAAATTATTGAAGCTGCTAATTTAGTTTTACAATGGGTCGATCGAGATTGGAAACAGGGAAAAGATAATCATAAAGTTACCGAGGCTCCTTTTCGAGTTCAAGCGATTCTTCCCGTCAGTGCCGAAGATCCCCAACCTAATCCAGTTAAGGAGGGAAAAGGATTAGAAATTTATCAACCCGATGACATTTATCAAACAGTGGAATTAATTGAAAAACGTCTAGTTAAATTACTCCAAGAAAATCCTCAACATAATGCGGCTATCCTCGTTAGAGAAAATCGACAGGGACACTTTTTTGCTCAAAAATTTGCCCATTTTTATAAAAGTTATCAAATCAGACTTTTTGAAGCTAACGAGATCGATCGCTTTTCCCAAATTCCCGCCGAAATGCTGAAACTATTAGCTTTTGTCGAACGTCCCCACTCTCCCGATTATCTCAAGGGGGCTTTAGAAGTGCTACAATTTAGGGGTTTAATTACTGCCCAAGACTTAAATCCTTTAGTTACCTATCCCGAACAATTTCTTTATCCCACTCCCCTCGATCCTGAACTCAAATCTAACGAAAAAATCGCCCGTCGTTATTGCTGCAGTTTACTAAAAGCTAGATTAGAATTACCCCATTATCAACTCTTATCTTTTTTCGCTATGACTCTCCAATATTCGGGGTCAGAATTAGCCACTTTGCAAAAATTAAACGCCCGTATTGATCAGGAAACTGCCGGTAATAGTTCTCTAAAAAATACAATTAATACTCTCAATGAAATTATCGCCTCCGAGCGCTTTGAAGGAGTGGAAGAAGATAACGACGATTGTTATACTCGTCCCGGACAACTGACGATTATTACTATGCACAAAGCCAAGGGTTTAGACTGGGATTATGTTTTTATTCCCTTTCTTCACGAAGATATTATCCCGGGCAAACCTTGGGTTCCCAATGGGGCAAAATTTTTGGGAGATTTTACCCTCGCAGAAGTGTCCCGGGCGCAAATTCGAGCAGCAGTTCATCAACGCTATTTAAACCCCGACAGCATACCAATTATTCCCCCACCTTTAAGCGCTTGGTTAGAAGCTGGACAACTTAAAAAAGCTGAAGAATACCGACTTTTGTATGTAGCGATGACGCGAGCAAAAAGACTTTTATGGATGTCGAGTGAAAAAAAAGCTCCTTTTCGTTGGAACACTTTTCGCGGGGATGAAAGTAGTCAATTACAGGATAAAAATCCCTGTCCTGTCTTTCCTGTTTTAATCAATGCTTTCCCCGATTCTTTCTGTGTTTAACTGTTGCTGCAGCGTCCGCGGATAAAGAATTAGGAAGACAAACCACCAAAGGAGTATGGGAATAGATAGGAGTAGAGTTAACCAGAGACGCTGGGTTAAAAACCAACACCCAGCAATCAGGGTAATTCCTGTCAACAGAATCGACCAAGGTTGACACCAACGGGGTTTGTGGTCCCAAACGTTATCGGATTTCGAGTTAGACATTGGTTACGGATCAGTAATTTAAGTAGTAGGACAAAATTAACTTCTTGGTTAGGATAGGCAAAAGGCAAGAGGTGGTTAGATATGTCTAATTAATTCTGTCTGGCTAGTTACTAACTCAATTTTAGAGCGATCGAGCTTAAAAAACACCTAGGAAGACCGAAAGAGTAAAAAATTACTCGATTTACTTATTTAAAAATAACTCCCTGCAATCATACCCGCTAATAAAATAAAACCGACCCAAACATTTTGACCGAACATTTGACCATAAACTGGTTTAGGTAAATCCGATTGACGTAACAGCCGGTATTGACGCAACCAAGCGATCGCAGCTAGACCCAACCCTAGCCAAAAAGAGGCTGATAATTGCAGTTTTTGCCCCTCCCAAGCCAATAGACCCACTGTCAGGGCAAAAAAGACCCCCACAGCTTCCGGGGCGTATTTGCCGAAAAATATGGCACTAGAGTTAATACCAACCTTGAGATCATCCTCTCGATCGGACAGAGCATAAATTGTATCAAATGCCAATGTCCAAAAAATCACCGCTCCCCATAATATAAATGTATTACTATTTAACGACCCGGTGACGGCACTCCAACAGATTAAAACGGCAAAACCCCAAGCGAGAGAAAGAACCAATTGGGGTACAGGAAAAAAACGCTTGGCCAGAGGATAGCAGATAATCAAGGGAACGGCGGCTAAACATAGGCAAAAACTCAGGAAATTGAGATATAAAGCTAAAATTGCGGCAGAAAAGAAAGCAATCAGAGCGATAATCAGACCAACCTTGATCGATAAAGCTCTGGCCGCTAAAGGACGGTTACGGGTGCGATCGACTTGTGGATCGATATCCCGATCCCAAAGATCGTTAACTACACAGCCGGCGGCGCTAGTGGCCAAAGTTCCCAAAATGATCACCCCGATCAAGGGTAGCGGTGGCACCCCGTCTGCCGCCAAAAATACCGCCCATAAAGCGGGAATCATCAAAATTAACCTACCGGCGGGTTTATCCCAGCGCAAGAGGCGAATAATCGTCATCCAAGTGGGTTCTAGATCGGGTTGGGATATAGTCATAATTTCTCGTCAAAAGTAGAAACTAGGAGTTAACGGGGAGATGGGGAAGTGGGGTGTGGGGTGTGGGGTGTAGGGTGTGGGGTGTAGGGTGTAGGGTGTGGGGAGCAGGGAGAACAAAGCTGCCTCTTGCCTTTTGACTTTTGCATGAGTGCCTTTTGCCTTTCCTAACCAAGAAGTTAATTTTGCACGACTACTTACTTAACCTGATTACCAGCCCCAACTATTGGGAACGCCTTTAAACGGACCAACCACATCGGAGGTTATCCATCCCCCGTAAAAGTTGCCCGGTTGCGGTTGTACTAATTCGCCGTCGGCATAACAAGCGGTCATTTTGGCGGGATAAAAAGCCAGATAATCCTTAATTGCCTGAAACTCTGGTGTTGGCTCCGGATAATACCAAGCGGCGTTAATTACCTGTTGGTCGCCAACGGTGATATTGTAATATCCCGCTAGACCTTTCCACTCACAAAAAGACTTTTCTGCTGTCGCTTGCAGGTATTCCATTTTAATATCTTGGGGTGGTAGATAATAAACTGGGGGATGACTGGTTTCTAGAACTCGATAACTGCTTTTAGTATCGGCAATTATCACACCATTAAAGATAATTTTTAGGTGTTTAGGCGATAATTCTAGGCGCGGGGGACGCGGATAATCCCAGACGGATTCCTGTCCTGCTTTTGCTGGTATCGGTTGGGGACGAAACATAATTTTTCAAGTTTATAGTATTCAGTTATCAGTTATCAGTTATCAGTTTTGAGTTTTAAGTGATCATCATCAAATGGCAGTTTACTGCTGTCTTTTCACTGCTTACTGTTTACTGCTCACTGCTCACTGCTCACTGCTCACTGCTCACTGTTTACTGAAAAGAGTTTTCTCAGGGTTTCCACTCGCTCTCGATTGACATTTAAATCCGATTCTCCTAACCGGGAGGCCGAGCGAACATCGATCGCATTTTTGTTAGGATTGAGAGAAAATTCCAGATCATCGACAAATCCCATCCATTGACTGCTAAATTCGGCGTAGAGATAGTTACTATCTTGGTTAATAATTTTAGTTCTCGGTTGGGAAGCGATAATTTTAGCTAATTGCTCGATCGCTTCTTGGCCGCTACCCTGATAACTAAGGGGTTCGATCGAATGAGCCTGATCCTGACTCTGACTACTAACACAATTAGGAGTGACCGGACAAGGGGCCAGTTTACCCTCCCTGACTCCCAAATAATCGGGACGAGTACCTGCGAATAAACTGACGCTATCGGGAGCAATTAACCTAATTCCTAGCCAGATGAGCAGTATTACTAGGAAAATAAACGGGGTTAGCCGGAAAGATTTTTTCACCGTGTCGGAAGTTTCAGTCATGCTAGTCTTACAGAATCACTTCAATTAACTTAACATTGATAGGTGTGACAATATCAGGAGATAGAATAAGATGTTTCTCGATGAATTACAACCCGTTGTTAAAGAACTGATTCAACAACCGATCGCTTTTTTCGGTGGTTTTGCCTCGGGATTACTGCGCTTGAAACTTTCGGACGATCCCCTCAAAAAATGGTTGGAACAGCAGGGATTAGTCAGTTTTAACGACAATAATCAGGATAACGGCAACAGTCCCCAGTCGATCTCGATCGATTAGGGATTAGGAGTTAGCTGTTGGGGATAAGGGTATTCTCCCATCCCCAACACCCCCCGCTTACCACCCCATCAGCTTAACTTTCGGCTGAAAGTAGATAAATTTCCTCGGCTACTCGTTTTAAGCGTCTTAATTGCGCTTCCATATCCTTTTTCGTCCATTTGGCGGCGAATTGCTGGAATCCCCACCCCACAACTGGATTAGGAATGGCAAACTCAAAACGATTGATTAGACAAGTGCCGCGATCATTGGGTTGACATTCCCAGCGATCGCAACCGCGAAAAAAGCCTTCAAATTGCCAGACAATTAACCCCGGTTCTCTCTCAATCACCGTACTTTTCAGCGTCGGCTGAATTAGGGGGATTTGAATCAAAAAACGACTTCTACCACCGATATCGGTCTTCCAATCCCCGATAGGTTCACAAACTAACACCGGATTCAACCAGCGACGCATTAACTCTAAATCCGTGATACAACGCTCCACCGTCGTGGCACTAGCTTTAATCTGAATTGATTGTTCAAATACTTGACAAGATGACATTGATCTGCTTATAAATTGCTGGCTGAGAATTTCAGTAGTCGGACAAAAATAAAGTTAACTGTTTAGACAAGGCAACAGTAAGGGTTTTGTACTTGGTTACATTTCTTAACATTGAAGTATAACCTAATTTGCTACCCAAAACGAAAACTTCCTACCTCACCATTAAGATAACTGCTCTCAAGCTCACTTTTTCACTAGCTTGAGCAACTCTCGAAAACGTTGGCGTAAACCCTCGATATTAACTGATAATAACATTGGTATCGATAACAAAGCGTTTAGTCATCTTCATTTAAGAGAGATTCTAAAATTTCAGGGGTTAATCCTTTCTCTTGTGCTTTTTGTCCAATAGTATCCATCGTTTTATATAATTTGTCCAGAGATTCTTTTCTAGATAAATTTGAAGATTGAACATAAAAAGCGATTTTTTTTCTGCTATTTTTTGGCGTTCTTCTTCGGTTGCATTTCAATAATTTTGAGCAACGTTTAAGGGAACTTTGATTTTAATTTCTGTTTGATAGTTTGTCATAATTATATTTTCTTAGTTTAGTAGTAAAGAAATTTAGTTGAAATTAATAGCTTCCCTTCAGCCAGCGTTACAGTTTAGAAGTTTCAGTTACTCTAGCGCATTGTTAAACCGATTGTCAAGTTTAGTTACTCTCAATTTAAGATATGTAATTTACTTTGGTTGCGAAAAACCAGAGCCGCTAGTGTAAGTATTCTTCAGTGCCTGGACTAAATCTAGAGATGACGTTGGGGGAAGGATAATGCAGGAACGGTAAATAAATTTGGCTGAGTTGCTTGCTATGATTAGGGGTAATTATTAACACTTCTTAAAGAGCGAGTGGGAAAATGAGGCAAGTCATTGTACATCGAGACGAAGATGGCTATTGGATTGTGGAGTGTCCAAGTCTCAAAGGCTGTGTTAGTCAGGGAAAAACGAAAGAAGAAGCCTTGATTAATATAAAAGAGGCGATTACCGGTTATATTGCGGCTTTAGCGGAAGACGGCCTGCCGATTCCAGCAATTATTAGAAACGCCGAAGTCTAACCATTATGAGCGGAATTAATCGCGAGATTTTTCTTGACGCTAAGCATATTTCTAAACATCTACCGAATACTCCACAATCACGGAGATTACTGTTACGAGGACGAGCTATTCATGTGTTTAAAGATGAAGATACAATGCTACGAGTTATTCAGGCTATCATGGAAAGGGGTGAATACACGGGTAATGTTCGAAACTATGAGCGCTATGGGCTATTCTTTGCCGAAGCGATTGGTTGTCGTATC
This sequence comes from Microcystis sp. M165S2, assembly GCF_020245885.1. Taxonomy (NCBI): domain Bacteria; kingdom Bacillati; phylum Cyanobacteriota; class Cyanophyceae; order Chroococcales; family Microcystaceae; genus Microcystis; species Microcystis sp. M165S2. The sequence continues at coordinate 20,377 of NZ_JADBTZ010000340.1, forward strand.
AGCCCAGATGGTTTAAAGTCTTCTTTATTCTACGGCGAGGTTAAGATTAATGCAAACAACCAATATCACGCAATTCCTCGAACCCGACCTAGTGAAGGATAATTGGCGCTTCCTAGAAGTTTGGGTGGATTCCATGCAGTCCCCTCCCTATATCCTGCTAGTGTTGATCGATAAGGCGAGGGGGTGTTATGTTTTTGATCCTGCTGAAAAGTACCGTCTCGTCAAGGCGTTTCCAGATTATGAAGAGGCTCAACTCTGGCTCTTGGAAGATGAATACGAACCGATTGAAGGACGATTATCTAGTGAGGAAAGCGCTTAGATTTGCTTAAACTTGTCGTTTGGAATGAAGTCAGAATATCCACTGACCAGCGCCGTTAGGGTAAGCGCCGAGATAGTTACGAATGGAGTCAGGTTTGGGTAATTGGCGCTAGGATGATCGGAGGATTTTCTTTCGGCGCTGGTAGAAAACAATTAGGAGGATTTATGATCCCGGTTAATGAGGCTCAACAAAAGTTGCAGGATTTGATTGATTCAGTGACTGTTTCCCACGAACCCATTATTATTGAGGGATGCGATGGTAATGCAGTTTTGCTATCTGAAGGGGATTGGAAATCGGTACAAGAAACGTTATATCTCCTCTCAATTCCGGGGATGCGAGAATCCATTCGGGAGGGACTGGCAACGCCGGTTGAAGAATGTGCTGAGGAGCTAGAATGGTAGGGTGGAAATTGGTTTACACCAAACAGGTGCAGAAAGACGCTAAGAAGCTTAATTCTAGTCATTTAAAAAATAAAGCGCAGATGTTGCTTGACATTCTTCAGGTCAATCCATTCCAAAATCACCCGCCTTAGGAAAAGTTAGTGGGAGATTTGAATGGTGTGTACTCTCGGCGAATAAGCATTCAGCATCGTCTTGTGTACGAAGTTATTCAATCTGAGGGTATAGTTAAAATCCTGCGGATGTGGACACATTATGAGTAGCGTTAAGACATCGTTACATCGTGGACTCCCGTTAGGGTAAGCACCGGAAAAAAAGCTATTTTTTGTCAGGAAAAGCTTTTCTTAAATTTGCTATCCGAAGTTCTAAAATCATTCATCGTCATCCGCCGCCAATTCAAAAATGAAACACATCAACCTCAAAAACATCATCTGAAGCGGCGAGGGTGATGCTTACGATAGGGAAAATTTTCACCTGTCTCCCCACACTTAGAAAGCTCTCCAATTGCTCGGATTAACAGTAAAACTAGGAAAACAAAGGAAAAAATACTCAACAGGATAAAACCAAGATGTAGAAAGGCTTCTCTGTACCTCATCCATACGGTAACAATTATAATCATACCCAAATCATCATGTATTGAATAGACATCTTCAAGAATAAGGCGGCCACACCACCCAAAGTGCCTTAAGTTCGGAAAATTTGATTTTTGGCACCATATATATGGTACCTTTCTTCTTAGAGTTTAGGTTTTCTCAACTCTTGCTGGATTCAGTACGATTTGATCCACGTAAAGGTTATGGCTAGGTTCAATTAAAAACTTGATTGCCTGAAAAACGTCAGAGCGGGAGACTGCTGCTTCATAAGCAAAATTTGCTTCACGGATATTACTGGCTCTTCGTTACTCTTTATGCTAAATCAACAGACAAGATGCCAAGATAACATACTTCTAACCCAAAAATTCCGAAAGTTTCTAAAGCCATAGCCTCTTCGTTTTATTAGTTTAAGTTTATTGTTGATTCCCTCGACC
>NZ_JADBTZ010000341.1:0-4242 GCF_020245885.1 Microcystis sp. M165S2
AGACTTCAAATTCGGCCTTGAACGAGTAAAACTTTCTAGGAAATAAGGTTGAACATGAGATTTTTTCGACTTGTTCAAAGTGGCCGGAGGGCATTCGGACACTCAAAATGGACGTGGAGGAAGGCATAAGACTACCGCTAAGGTAGCAGTATCCTTCCTGTGAAGCGTCAACCCCGTTCAGCGACCACCCTAAAAAAGTGGCGTGGTGAGGAATCGCCGTCCGTTTTACGGCGGCGAGGATGTCAAATTACCGTCAAGCGTCCTCCACTGCCACGGAATTTTATCTGGTAGATTTGATGGAACTATTAGAAGGGGGAGATCGGCAAAAATTTCGGTATTTCTGGTTATTTTTCCGTCAAGAGGCTTTTATTAAGGATATTCACGGTCAGAATTTCCTTGAACGGGTCCGGGAGGGGAGTACCACCTATGCCACCAGAGTGGGTAACGAGTTAAAAGAGTTAGTCTTTGATCGCATTTTTCCCGATATTTCTAAAGGTTTTGTATCATTAAATACAGACATACAGCCAGACTTATTGTACGAGGCGAGTTTATCCCTGCTGTATAAATTATTATTTCTTCTCTACGCGGAAGCGCGGGACTTGCTGCCGGTGAGGGGAGACTATCGCGATTATAGCTTATTGCAAAAGACGCGAGAAATTGCCGTTAAAATCGATCGTCAGCAGGTCTTTAGTGGCACCTCGACGGGAATATACGATGCTCTCCTCAGTTTATTTCGCATTGTCGATCGAGGGGATGCTAATTTAGCCGTACCTCGTTACAACGGGGGTTTATTTGATATGGAAGAAGGCCGGGTGAATTGTTTTCTCGGTCAATATAAGTTATCCGATGCGGTTTTAGCGCCCATCTTAGACAAGTTAGCACGTTTTGAGGGACAGCCGATCGACTATAGTTTTTTAGGTGTGCGACAGTTAGGATCAATTTACGAAGGATTACTGGAATATCGCATCGTGATTGAGGGGGAATCGGTACATCTGGAAAATGATCGGGGAGAAAGAAAGGCCACTGGTTCCTATTACACTCCCGATTACATCGTTAAATATATTGTCAGCCATACCCTCAAACCAATTTTAGAGCAAAGAGCGCAACAGTTCGGGGATTTAATGACAGAAATCGCCACCCGAAGACAAGAAAGTGCCGATAGACGTTTAGGAAATCTCAGTCAGCAGGGATTACAAAAAGAGCTACAACGCTTAGAAAAAAAAGCGATCACCACCTTACTTGATCTTAAACTCTGTGACCCCGCCATGGGCAGCGGACATTTTTTAGTGGAAGCAGTGGACTATCTCACCGATGAGTTAATCCAGATTCTCAATCTTTATCCCGAAGATAATCCCGTTTTAACCATGTTGGAAACCACCCGAAAAAATATTATCGACAATCTCCGACAACAGGGAATTATTCTCGATTCTCCCACTCTTGAACCAACGCAGTTATTACAAAGAGTGGTGATGAAGCGCTGTATTTATGGGGTAGATATCAATCCGATGGCCGTAGAATTGGCCAAGGTTAGTCTCTGGTTACATTCTTTCACAGTGGGCGCACCTTTGAGTTTTTTGGATCATCATTTACGTTGTGGTAACTCTCTGATCGGAACTACCGCCAAGGACGCAGAAGCCGCTATGATTGAGGAAGAAAGTGGTCAATTAACTCTTTTAACTGGCCCTTTTGTCGGGTTACTTCGGGCCGCGGAAATTATGCGGGGAATTAGTACCCTCAGCGATGCGACTTTTGCAGAAGTGGAAGCAAGTGAACAGTTATTCCGTGATTTTGATAGTCAAGCTAAACCCTACAAGCGTTTATTAGATGTTTTCCTCTCTCGCTTTTTTGGGGTTAAAACTGCTATCGAGTTTCTGCAGCGTTACGGTGGCAATATATCGGCAATTAATTGGGATAAGTTACCCCCATCAGACCAACGAATTTTAGACCAGGCAGCTAGTTTATATAAAGATAAGCGCTTTTTTCACTGGGATCTGGAATTTCCCGAAGTTTTTATCGATCTTGATTCCGCTTCTTGGAAAGATAACCCCGGTTTTGATGCAGTAATCGGTAATCCTCCTTGGGGTTGTACTCTTAGTAAAGAAGAAAAGAAATTCTTGCAAAATTATTTTAAAATTAATAGCTTAAATAACCTTGATTCCTATGCACTATTTACTCAAGCATCAATGAGTAGAACTAATCAAAATGGTAGATGTGGTCATATTATCCCTGATACTTTACTTCGCAAAGAAGATTTAAGAGAATTGCGAAAACATTTACTTTTTGAAAGTACAATTGAAGAATTAATTGAAACTGGACCGGTATTTAAAGAGGTCAGAGATACATGGTGTTTAATTTTAATAGCCACACATCAACAGCCATCTAAATATCACCGTATTCAACATAAAAAAATTAGTAGATTTATCGTCTCGGTGGAAGAAAGATTAGAAAAATTTGGTCTTCAAGAATGGTCGCAGAATACCAAATCGGCACAACTACAATGGGCAAGAAAACAGGATCATATTATCGGTTATAATGCCTCTAGATGTGAACAAAGTATTATTCAAAAAATAGAAAATAACTCAGAGACATTAAGAAATAGCTCTTTGAAATTTATAATCTCTAGAGGAGAAGAAGGAAGTAAACAAAAATTAACCCCTGATCCAAGGGGCAATTTCATGATAGTCATTCCAGAAGATATTAATCGGTATGAAATTAATGATGGGGTATTAATTAAATCTAGTGAATTAACCCCTATTAAGATGCAAAAATTTTATTCATGTCCCAAAATATGGTGTATTCGCATTCAAAAGTTACGCTGGAAACAGAGAATAGTTTGTAGTTTTGATCCTAGAGATAACTCTGCGGGTATGAAAACGCTTCAAATTATTATTTCATCCTCTAACCAAAAAGATAACTTGCTTTTCGCATCTACCTTATTAAGCTCTAAATTACTTAATTTTTGGTGTGAAGACTATTTAGTTGATGACATGAATAAAAGCTATTTAGAAAAAATACCGATCCGAAAAATATCTTTTAACACCAATAGCGATCGCCGTCAAGAGTGCTTAGAGAAACTTATTAAAAGTTATCAAGAAAAGCAAGAGATATTAAAGGAAATCGAGAAGCATATTAGGAGAGAGGAAACTGATATAGTCCATGATATTCTGGCATACTTAGCAGAACAGATGATCGAGATAAATCGGGAAAAACGAAAAGAAATCAAAAGCTTTTTGAGATATTTAGAGAGAATGATCGGCAGTGCGATCAATAATTTAACCAACAAATCAAAAATCCAAAACTATCTCGGTGACTACCAAAAAAGCGAACCTCATCTTAGCTTCGAGCAACTTGGGGAGATACTGAAAAAGAACAAAAAGAAAATTAGCGTTAACTTGCTTGATCGCCAAATACAGGAAACCCTAGAAAAAGAATATCAAACCAGTCTAGAGAAACTTTTACCCCTAAAACAACAATTAAGCGCCACCGATGAATTGATCGATCTAATTGTTTATAAACTCTATGGATTAAGCGAGGAAGAAATTAAAATTATTGAAGGGAGAGAGTAAAAAAAAAGAATCAGCTGCCCGCGTAATTAAATTACTTGTTGAGATACAGATCCCGTCGAGGCGGTATAACCGTTAAATTTACGACCAATCCTGACTCGTATCGCAGAGGAAATGGTCGGCCATGATGTCCTCGAAGGTGAAAGAACAGTGAGAGGGAAAAGTCCGTATCGGTAAATCCGTCTCGCGTAAAGCCAAATCGACCCCGGCCTCGAAAGCATCGGATAAAGCCGTCGGTATCCGGGATTTTAAACTAGGATTACCCTCTAGATGCCGTCTGATCGCTCGTCTCTGTTCTCTAATCGTCAAAAACCAGCTGCGAGAACGTTTATCTGGCTGATATTCCCATTTGAGAAGATGTCCTACCAAAACGGTTAGACGACTCACCAGTTCTCGATATTCTTGTTTACCCAAGGAAATGATTTCCTCCCGTAAGTTTTGCCAGTCCAGAGCTTCTACCTGTCGGTTGGCTAGAGCTTTCGCTTGTAGCTCTGTCCACCCATAGAAGTCGGATTCATACAGGGAATTGGCTTGATCTTTCATCGAAAATTTTGGGTCTGAAACCCCGTCGTTCTACGACGGCTTTACCGTTAAATACTAGCGCATTTACCAAATATATGCTAAAATGTGAGACATGGAAAAAGCCTACTCGTTTCGATTTTACCCCACACCAGAACAA
>NZ_JADBTZ010000342.1:0-9089 GCF_020245885.1 Microcystis sp. M165S2
TAGTTATCAATCTTTCCACCCTGCTTCGGCAGGTTTTTTGGGCTTTTTTATGTCTGAAATGGAAAAACCGCACTTTTTCTCGGTCAATGATGACAATAAGTTATAGCTTAGAGATTAATCAACAACTAAAGCTTATGCTTTTAGCTAAGTGAAATCATTGATTAAGAGACCTGTGCTTTTCAATAACTTTTTCAGCAAACCCTAATTAGCTTTAACTTTCTGGACGATCGGATCGGCAGTGGTAGTAGAAACCATGGCCGCCATAACTTGTTCAGGGGAAACCGTAAAAGGTAAACGATGAATGTCAGAATTAGGCTGACAGGCAATTGCGGCTGCGTGGCGCAATTGGGCAAGGGAAACATCTCTTAATCCTAAATCCTCTAGGGATTTCGGTAAACCAATTTGTTCATAAAACTGGATTAGTTGCCCCCGGGCCGATAGTGCCAATTGATTGCCCAAAACTATTTCCTCTAGACGCAATTGGGCGAGGATGCCGTAGGCGACTTTTTCCCCGTGCAGGGCATGATGGCAAGCGGGAATATGGGTTAAACCATTATGAATTGCATGGGCGGCCACGGTACGACAATTAGCACCCCCTAAACCACCAATTACTCCGGCTAATAACACGGTAGCATCCACCACCTGTTTCCAGTCCTCCCCGCCGATATTTTCCAGGGCTGCTGGGGATTTTTGGAAAAGAATATCCCGCAAAACCCGGGCCTGTTGGACAGCGGCAATGATCAGGGTTTCCGTGGAATGACCGCTACTGACGGAAGCTTCGTACCATTTAGCGATCGCATCGCCAATACCGGCGATTAAGGTTCTTTTCGGGGCAGTTTGGATAATACCGTAATCGAGAATTAATAAATCCGGGCAACGGGCTAGGGACAGATCGTAAAGAAACGCCCCCGCGTCAGAATAGATGTTAGATAGGGCCGTCCAAGCGGCACAAGTGGCCGCGGAGGTGGGAATCGTGGCAATCGGCAAATGGCACTGATGGGCGAGTAATTTGGCCGTATCGAGGGCCTTGCCGCCACCCACACCGATGATAAAATCTGCCTCATGACTCTTGACAGATGCCTTTAAATATGCTAAGGAATTCTCCGAACAATCGGGGGTGTAACTGTGATAGCTAGGAGTGAGATTTTTCAGGGGAGATGACAAAAAAGCTAAATTGCGATCGCCGCCCACCACGAGGGGACGTTTCCCCAAATCCGCTAATTTGCCGGTGGATTCTTCTAGGGCATTGTCACCCCGAATCACTTGTGCGGGGGCGATTAACAGGGGCAAAACAGCGACAGCATTGGACATTTTTTGACAACCTCTCAGGATTATTGGCTAAGTTTAGCGAAGCTTTCGGGAAAAAGCTGTAGTTCAGGGGTATTATCCCCCGGGGCGGAGAAGGATTTTTTAATCTGTCCTAAGTACAAAGGAGCAGATAAACCGGGCTGAGGGTGAACCAGAGTGCGAGCGCTAATGATAAATTGATTATTACCGCCAGCACCGGCGCGACCAGAGGAAAACAAGTCACTAGCGGCTTGTTTTAGGGTTGCTTCCACCTGCTCGGTAGTAACAGTATTGGGCAGGGAGATAACAGCTTGATTAGCTCCGTTATCATAGACAAGGGAGAATCTCACCGCTCCCGGAATTTCGGTACGAGTAAATAATCCTAACCCAAGACCGAAAATTCCGACCGTCAACACAGCCATAAAGCTAGTGACACCGACGAGACGAAAGCGGATTCCCCAACCGACGAGAAAAGCGATAATCGTGAGTACCAAAAAAACCAGCGTGGCAATACCAGACCATTGGATGTATTTGGCAAAGTTCAGGGGAATGTCCATATTTTCTATAATACTGATTCTATGAAAACGGTTAGCATAAACCATTGTACCTATCCTGTTGTCGAAACTTTCCATTCTGTGCAGGGCGAGGGCTTTTGGACGGGAAGCAATGCTTTTTTCCTCCGTTTGGGAGGTTGCGATGTCTATTGCCCTTGGTGCGACCAAAAAGAGTCTTGGAATGCCCACCGTTATCCACAACAATCGGTGCGGGAATTGGTTGAGATGGCAAAAGGGGCTAACCCCGCTATGGTGGTGATTACCGGGGGGGAACCTTTAATGCACAATCTTGATCCTTTGACCGGGGAATTAAAAGATCAGGGTTTACGGGTACATTTAGAAACTTCTGGCGCTCATCCTTTTACAGGGGTTTTCGATTGGGTGACTTTTTCTCCTAAAACTTATAAAATGCCCGATCCTAGTATTTATGCACGGGTGAATGAGTTAAAAATTGTCGTGGCTAATCCAGAGGATTTAGACTGGGCAGCCATCCAGGAAAGTAAGTTATCGGAAGGGGTGATCAAATATCTGCAACCCGAATGGAATACAGTGGAAAGCAAAGAGTTAGTCTTTAATTATGTTCTCCGGCATCCCCAATGGCGCCTCAGTCTCCAAACCCATAAGTTTTTAGGAGTCCGCTAGTCAGTGATCAGTTATCAGTTATCAGTTATCAGTTATCAGTTATCAGTTATCAGTGATCAGTGATCAGGAGTCAGGAGGTGATAGGGAGATAGGGTTTTGTGGTGATAGGGTTTTGGGGTGATAGGGTTTTGTGGTGATAGGGTGATGAGACAACTTCCCCACTTCCCCACTTCCCCACTTCCCCACTTCCCCACTTCATAATTCATAATTCATAATTCATAATTCCCAACCCCTAATTTACTAACAAGAGGTTACATACTATGTCTAACAACAATTCTGAACGAGTAGTGCGTCGTGGTCGAGTTTTTCCAGAGATTCAAGCTACAGAGGAAGAAAAGGCCAAACATCGCGCCCGACAATTAGAATTTTATCATCGTTGTTGGCCGATTTTTCAGAGTTTACAGCCCCGGTTAATGAAACATTATTATGGTTGGTACATTGCGATCGAACCTGATAGCGGCGATTATTTTATCGATCCCGACAAAGAAGTGGCTAGTAAAAAAGCAAGGGCAAAATATCCCGACAAAATCCATCATATCTTTGGCATTAATGAAACTGGAGTTAGTGGCAGAATATGATTGAAGGGAGATTTGGAGAAAATGGTCAAATTTATTTTGATATCGATTTAGTCAGCCCTAATGGTCTGGTGTTACCTGTAGAAGCTATGCTAGATACTGGTTTCACGGAGTTTTGTGTTATGAATGACCAAGATGCTCGCAGTCTTGAATGGCCATTTTTAAACCAAGATAAGTTACGCACTGCCCAAGGAGAAGCATTTTTTGATATATATTTAGGCAGAGTAAGAATTGATGGTCAAGAATACGAAATTCCCGTCTTTGCAGGGGAGGCAATTCAGGAGATTTTGTTAGGTTCCCAGTGGCTCAAACAATTTATCTTAGTAGCTAATTATCAACAAACACAGGTGACATTAGGATAATGACAAAAAAGGCGATTATTTTACTTTCCGGGGGATTAGATTCAGCGACAACAGCAGCGATCGCTCTAGCGGCTGGTTATCAATTAATTGCCCTTTCCTTTCGTTATGGACAAAGACACGAGCGGGAATTAGCAGCGGCGAAAAAAATTGCTAATTTCCTCAATATTAAAGAACATCATCTGATCGAAGTCAATCTATCTTTGTGGGGAGGTTCCGCTTTAACGGATCAATCTATAGCTATTCCCCAAGAGGGAATTAACCCGAATATTATCCCGATTACCTATGTGCCGGGGAGAAATACAGTTTTTATTTCGATCGCTCTTTCTTTAGCGGAAGCAAGGGAAGCGGAGGCGATATATTTAGGAATTAATGCGGTGGATTATTCTGGTTATCCCGATTGTCGTCCCGAGTATTTAGATGCCTTTCAAACTTTAGCTAATTTATCATCGAAAGCGGGTTTAGAAGGGAAAGCACCCCAATTAATTGCCCCTTTGGTGATGGATAGTAAGGTAGATATCGTCCGTCGTGCTGTTAGTTTAGGGGTTCCCATTGCGGATACTTGGTCTTGTTATCAAGGAGAAGTTGAACCCTGCGGTTTATGCGATTCCTGTCGCATCAGAGATCGGGCTTTAATTGAGGCTGGTTATCCCGAATTAGCCACTCCCCTGTTGAAAAACAGCCAGGGAAAATAGGGAGGATAGTGAAAAATGGAGATAATCTAGGCAATTAAATGTTCAATGAGGATTTTACTGCCGATTAATATTAAAACTAAACCGCCGAGAATTTCCACCTTTTGACTAAATAAATTACCGAATTTATGCCCGATAAAAACAGCTATAAAACATAAAGCAAAGGTAATAGAACCGATGACAGTGCAAGCTAAAAGTAAGGGAGTTTTAATCATCGATAGACCCAAACCAACTACTAAAGCATCGATGCTAGTAGCGATCGCTAATCCGATTAAAGTATAGGAATCTAGAGGATTAAATTTTTTTTCCTCGTCATCATTTTGAACAGCTTCGTAGATCATTTTACTGCCGATCGCTCCTAAAATAATAAAAGCGATCCAGTGGTCAAAAGAGGCGAGGAACTCGCGACAAGTTAGACCGATACCCCAACCGATCATCGGCATAATCGCTTGAAATCCCCCAAAAAACAAAGCAATTTTCAAAGCCTTATTAACATGAATATGACGAATCATCAGGCCACTGGTCAGAGAAACGGCCACGGCATCGGCGGCTAATCCCACGGCAACAAAGGAAGTGGTTAAAAGTTCGAGTGAAGTAAACATCTATAGTTGTTTATCCTTTAATTTCCCCTTATCTTAACTAATTTTTACCCAGAAAACTTTCATATTTCTCTCATGATCCTCTCATTTATCTATCATTTCTCTAACCTAAGTAGGTAGGCGTTAAAAGTTGTCAGATCCCCCCGCCTATCGGCACCCCCCTTATCAAGGGGGGCAGGGGGGATCGAACCTAAAATCCATTTTTAATTTAATTATAACCAGCTACTTAATTAGTGAGAGGATCGAATTAAAAACGTTTAAAACCACATTACTGGTTCCTCACCGATCGCCTGCACCTGATGGATCGCTTCCGGGGTAAAACCGATAATATCCTCAGCTTCTAGGACTTTTTCAGCCGCTACTGCGATTTTATCGGGAAATTCAGCCGTAGGAGTCCGAGTAACCGGTTTTCGGAGTTAACTAACCAATGCTGCTGTTTCATAAATTCCCCTGTTTCCAAGACAAAGTTGAGGAAGATACCTTTTCCCATCATCGATCATCCCGTCTGCTTTTAAGGTGGCGAACGCTACCATATAGGAAAAGTGCCACGTAAAAAATTATGATAATTTCGAGAATTACCAGAGAATCAGAGGGGAGAAAACGGTGATAAAATTAGCTAATTGACTCCAGTAACTTAAGCACCCAATAACCGCTCACTGAAAATATGGCTGATTTTTTTAACACCTATGGTTTTTTAATTGTTTCAATGATATTTGGAGCCATATTAGGCATTTCAATTTATCTGCCCTTAATGGCCGGTCAATTATCCTTAGCAACCCCCGGTTTTTACGCTTTAGGGGGTTATGTAGCCGCCATTCTTTCTACGAAAGTTTTTACTAATACCGGCAGCAATTATCCCCTGGCTTTGGTCTTTTTAGAAATGTTAATTGCTGGCATTATTTCAGGAATATTAGCCATAGTTTTAGGTATTCCTGTTCTGCGTTTGCGAGGTATCTATTTAGCCATTGCCACGATCGCTTGGGTAGAAATTTTGAGAATTATTGCCCTTAATCTCGAGATAACTGGCGGTGCGGTCGGTATTTTCGCCATTCCCCAACCTTTCACCACTCAATTAGCCTACCTTTGGCTGGCTTTGCCCCTCTTATTCCTAACTATGCTGTTTCTCTACCGGTTAGAAAACATCAAAATTGGTCGGGCATTTAATGCCATTCGTGCCGATGAATTGGCAGCTGCAGCCATGGGAATTAATCCCACCTATCACAAAGTTTTATCCTTCACTTTCGGAGCAGTTTTAGCGGCAGTTGTGGGAGCGGTAAGCGCCCATTTTCTCAATACTTGGAATTCCCGTCAGGGAACTTTTGATGCCAGTATTATTTTCTTGGCTTTCGTTTTAATTGGTGGTTCAAGAACTTTTGTTGGTCCAGTGGTGGGAGGCATTGTTTTAACTGCTTTGCCCGAAGTTTTACGCGCCCTCGGTGGTGTGAATGGTTTACCAATTTGGTTAGGGAATTTCTTGCGCGATGGTCGTTTGATTATTTTTGGAATTTTAATTGTTTTGGGAACGATTTTTTATCCCCAAGGCTTAATTACACCTGAATTAATTAAAAAAATAATGCCTTTTAAAAGACGTTCCTCTCTTAGTCAAGTTGATTCCTAATTACAGTGATCAGATTTTAGTTTTCAGGTAATTGATTACTGTTTACTGTTCACAGCAAAAAACTCCCCATCTCCCCACTCCTGTCTCCTAACCCACCCTGCTGATACGGATATCCCCCTTCCGGCTAATGTAAAGAAAACGTTACAGTAACAGGTAAAGCCCAGTAGCCAGGAAGCCGTCGATCATGTTTGAATACTTTAACCAGAAAGCTATCAAAGCGGTGATGTTCGCCCAAGAGGAAGCCCGTCGTACCGCTCACAGTGTCGTGGGTACGGAGCATTTACTGTTAGGATTGATAGGAGAAGCCACCGCCACCGCAGCCTTAATTCTCAAGGATTTAAAAGTCACCCTGCACGAAAGTCGCCGCCTGATTGAAGGAATGACCGGCCGCGGCACGGGTTACAGTCCCGTTAATATCCCTTTTACCCCAAAAGCGAAAAAGATGTTCGAGCAAGCATTTCAGGAAGCTCGACAATTAGGGGAACAGGCGATCGCACCTGAACATTTATTACTCGCTATCACCAGCGATCCCGAATCCCTAGCCGCTAAAATTTTAATTATGCAGGGTGTTGATTTGATCAAACTTCGCGGCCTTTTACTTAAAAATGCCGGGGAAAAAGTCGCTAGTGGTCGCTTAACGGGTGATAGTGACTATAAAGACCAGAAAAATGCTCCCCAAGTCGGTATTTTAGCCCAATATGGTCGCAATTTAAGCCAAGAGGTCAAAAATGGCAAAATTGACCCTTTAATCGGTAGAGAGCCAGAAATCGAGCGAGTTGTCCAAATTTTAGGCCGCCGTACCAAAAGTAACCCGATTTTACTGGGTGAGCCGGGGGTGGGGAAAACTGCGATCGCTGAAGGTTTAGCACAACGCATCCATAATGGCGATATTCCCGAACTTTTGCGGGATAAACAGGTAATTGCCCTCGATATGGGGTCTTTACTGGCGGGAACCCGTTTTCGCGGCGATTTTGAGGAACGTTTAAAGGGTATCGTGGAGGAAGTTCGCAAATCGGGCAATATTATCCTGTTTATCGATGAAATTCACACTCTTGTCGGTGCTGGTAGCATGGGAGGAGCTATGGATGCTTCTAACTTGCTTAAACCTGCTTTAGCTCGCGGGGAGTTACAGTGTTTAGGGGCAACGACTCTCGATGAGTATAAACGGCATATTGAGCGAGATGCGGCTCTAGAAAGACGTTTTCAGCCAGTTATGGTGGGAGAACCGACTAAAGAGCAGGCGATCGAGATTTTACGGGGTTTAAAAGCCACCTACGAGGATTTCCATCAGGTAAAATACGATCAAAAAGCGATCGAAGCTGCTGTTAATCTATCCTCTCGCTATATCAATGATCGCTTTTTACCGGACAAAGCGATCGATCTTCTCGATGAAGCGGGATCCCGCACCCATCTACGCTATTCCCTGCAAAGCACAAGTCCTGCGGAGGTTAACGAAGAATCACCCCTAATTAACCCCGAATCTTTAATTCCAGTGGTGGATGCGGAGGAAATCGCCCAAATTGTCGCCGCTTGGACAGGTATTCCCGTTACCCAATTAACTCAAACTGAGTCGGAATCGCTCTTAAATCTGGAATATCAACTGCATGAGCGGATTATTGGCCAACAGGAGGCAGTAAATGCCGTTTCTCGTGCTATTCGTCGAGCGCGAGTAAATTTAAAGAATCCTAACCGTCCGATTGCCTCGTTTATTTTTGCAGGTCCCACGGGAGTCGGTAAAACTGAATTAACGAAAGCCTTGGCTAAGTTGCTCTTTAGCTCGGAATCCAGTATGATTCGTCTAGATATGTCGGAATTTATGGAATCCCACACGGTTTCTAAGTTAATTGGTGCGCCTCCCGGATACATCGGTTACAATGAAGGCGGTCAGTTAACGGAAGCAGTGCGTCGTCAACCCTATAGAGTGGTTTTGTTTGACGAAATCGAGAAAGCACATCCCGATGTTTTTAATCTTCTCCTGCAACTGTTAGAAGATGGTCATTTGACCGATTCCCAAGGTCGTCGGGTGGACTTTAAGAATACCCTAATTATCATGACCTCGAATATTGGCTCAAAAGTCATCGAAAAAGGCGGTAATAGCTTAGGATTCGAGATTGCTGACGATTTTGCTCAATCGCGCTACCAACAGATTTCTAATCGGGTGACAGAGGAGTTAAAACAATATTTCCGTCCCGAATTTCTCAACCGTCTCGATGAAATTATCGTTTTCCGACAGTTAACTCGCGAAGAAGTTACCCAGATTGCCGATATTCTTATCGCGGATCTAGCCAAACAATTGACAGAAAAAGGCATTTCTGTGGAAGTTACCGCCGCTTTTAAGGATTTGGTCATCAATGAGGGTTATGATCCTAGCTACGGTGCGCGGCCTTTACGTCGTGCTTTAACTCGACGCTTAGAGGATAGTTTAGCGGTCGCGATGTTATCGGGAAAAGTCAATTCTGGAGACCATGCGATATTAGATGTAACTGCTGAAGCTGTGGTGACAGTCTCTAGTCATCAGCGCTCTGAGCAAAGCGATATTCTCTCGCAATTACAGTTACAACCAGTGGGTTAATCCCCTCAAAAATTGCTTTTTTCGGGGTTGAAAATGTTTCAACCCCGATTTTTATCGAAAATTTGGGTTAAAACCCCGTCGTTTTACGACGGCTTTTCTTGATCTTTAATATAGCACCTAAGAACTTCCAATGGCGCACCTCCTACAGAAGAAACAAAATAACTAGGCGACCAAAGAGCATCTTTCCCATA
>NZ_JADBTZ010000343.1:0-5567 GCF_020245885.1 Microcystis sp. M165S2
ACCCAATCCATAATGGTTGTTCGTGAGACTCCCGTTACTCTCTCAATGCCTCGAAATCCCAGGCCATTTACATACATTTTCAGACAGGTGCGCTTCACATCATCGCTATAGCTCTTGGTTTCATAGCTATCGATGAACTGAGAACTGTGAACTGTGAACTGTGAACTGTGAACTGACGACCACAGTTTACACATATATAGTTTTGTTTTTGACCACGATGACCATTTTTATTGATGTGGTCACTTTTACATTCTGGACATTTCATCGTTTTTTTCCTTCATTGAGTTTCTATCTATTTTGCCTTCTCATCTCTTTATCTGACAACGCCAAAATTGTTGTTAGGGTTAGGAGCCGGTCGTCAGTAGTCAGGAGAATTAAGAATGAATAATAAGCAATTAAATGGTCTATTCACAGATTTTAGGACATTTAATCCTTATTTTTGCCGTTTTTGACTCCTCAAAAATTAATTATGCGAGAGGTCTAAAGCCAAAAAGTAGCAAGGGGTTTGGCTGTTGCGGGTTGGGGAGAAGGGAGCGGGGGGGATAAATAAAAATAATCTCGGAGTCTCGGAGTCTCGGAGTGTCCTGATTAGGCTGTCTCTTGGGCAGCGGCTAATTCTGCCAGTTTTTCCTGTTGATCCTTGGCGATACAGGATTGGAGCACCTCTTCGATATCGCCGTCTAAAATGCGATCGAGGGAAAAATTCTGATTTAAGCGATGATCGGTGAGACGATTATCCTTATAGTTATAGGTGCGAATTTTTTCCGATCGCGAACCGGTTCCCACCTGAGAGCGTCGCATGGAACTGACCGCTTCCTGTTGTTCCTGTAACTTCATATCGTACAGTTTCGCCCGGAGAATCTGCATGGCCCGTTCCCGGTTTTGCAATTGCGATCGCTCTTCGGTGCAAAAAACCCTGATTCCCGTGGGTTTATGGATTAAATCGACCGCAGTTTCCACTTTATTGACATTTTGACCGCCTGCGCCCCCGGATCTAGCCGTGGTTAACTCAATATCCTTGGGATCGATATGCACTTCCACATCGTCCACTTCTGGCATAATTGCCACGGTAGCGGTGGAAGTGTGGACGCGACCACTCGCTTCCGTCAGAGGAACCCGCTGCACCCGATGGACTCCCGCCTCAAATTTCAGCTTACTATAGACGTTATCGCCTTTAATCTCTAAAATTGCCTCTTTAAATCCTCCCATATCCGCCGGAGATTCACTCAAAAGGCTAACTTTCCAGTTTTGAGTTTCGGCATATTTTGAGTACAAACGCACTAAATCCCCCGCCCAAATACTGGCCTCATCACCTCCGGTCCCAGCGCGAATTTCTAGCATGATATTCTTTTCATCGAGGGGATCCCGGGGCAGCAGCAGAATTGTTAATTGGTCTTCCAAAGTGGCGATTTTTTCCTCCAATTCTGCCACTTCTAGGGCGGCCATTTCCCGTAATTCGGGATCACTGGCGGATTCTTTGAAGATTTGTTTCGCACCGATTAAATCCTCTTGACTTTTTTGCCAAATTTCGTAGGTGTTGACCGTTTCCTCTAGGGAAGCGCGGGATTTGGCCAGACGATGCAATTCACCCGGATTACCGGTGACATCGGGATCCGCTAGACGACGGGTTAATTCTTTGTAGGTCTGTTCTACAGATTGCAGTTTGTCTAGTAAATAACTTTCAGCCATAATCGATAGCCACAAATAGGGTTAAACGGGGTTAATTTGAAGATAACCCGCAAATTCACTGGATTAGAAGCGTCTGACAGATAATAGAGACGCAATCCTTTTAATTGTCTTAATTTTCTTTGTCCGGAGTTCTTCGAGCTAGGAAAAATCCCGCTCAACTGCTGACAGTCAGTCAGTTCTGCTAATACTTAGAAATATTTTTGGGCCAGCAAGCGGCAAGGGAAGACATTTTTTTCTTAACCAGATTATTCCTATATCTAAAACTATCATTTTTTGGCCGGTTTGAGCAAGTAATCTTAAATTCTGTTTAAAAGCAGGGAAGTGGGGTATGGGGAGTATTTTCAGTTATCAGTGAGCAGTAACCAGTTATCAGTGGGGTAGTGGGGAGTATTTTCAGTTATCAGTGAGCAGTAACCAGTTATCAGTGGGGTAGTGGGGTAGTTGGGTAGTTGGGAGACCACTTCGTGCGCGTTGCGGGGGAGCGGGGAGCGGGGAGATGGGGAGCTTTTTTGCTGTGATCGGTAAACGGTAAAGAGTAATCAGCGAACTGAAAACTCAACTCTGATCACTGATAACTGATCACTGATAACTGATCACTGAATACTAAACCTGGCAGAAAGGGGGACAAAAAATGCTAGGATTGCCACAGCACAGAGAAAAGTGAAAGAAAGGAATATAACTTTACATGGAAGAGTTTGACAAGTCAATATCCTTTGATGGCAGGGATATTCGACTAAAAATAGGGCTTTTAGCCCCCCAAGCTGGCGGTAGTGTTCTGATCCAATCGGGAGAAACGGCGGTTTTAGTGACAGCAACCACAGCCAAAGCCAGAGAAGGAGTAGATTTCCTGCCCTTGACCGTTGACTACGAAGAAAGATTATACGCCGCTGGGCGCATCCCGGGAGGATTTTTGCGTCGTGAAGGTCGTCCCCCGGAAAAAGCGATTCTGACCGGTCGTTTGATCGATCGCCCCCTGCGGCCTCTATTCCCCAGTTGGCTGCGGGATGATATCCAAGTGGTCGCTACGACCCTCTCAATGGACGAGGAAGTCCCCCCGGATGTTTTGGCCGTTACCGGGGCTTCCGTGGCAGTTATGCTGGCGGGGATTCCCTTCCAAGGTCCGATGGCAGCGGTGCGCGTCGGTTTACTAGGGGATGAATTTATCATCAATCCCACCTACAAGGAAATCCATAACGGAGAATTGGATCTAGTGGTGGCCGGTAGTCCCGAAGGGGTGGTGATGATCGAAGCGGGAGCCAATCAGTTACCGGAACGGGATATTATTGAGGCGATCGATTTTGGTTATGAAGCAGTGCGCGACCTGATCAGCGCTCAACGGGAATTGATCGATCAGTTGGGTATTCCCCTCGTCACCCGAGAAGCGCCGGCAGTAAACGAAACCGTGCAGAATTTCCTAAAAGAACAAGCTAAAGAGGAAATTAAACAGATTCTCTGTCAGTTTACCCTCAGCAAAACCGAACGGGATGAGAAATTAGCGGCGATCGAAAATCGGCTCAAGGAAACTATAACCGCTCTCCCCGATGAAGATACCTTAAAAGCTCCAACGCTGGAAGAACCGAAGTTAATCGGTAATCTCTTTAAGGATCTGACCAAAAAACTGATGCGCGCCCAAATTATTGAGGATGGGGTGCGGGTTGATGGTCGCCAACTGGACGAAGTACGCCCGATTTCTTGCCGGGTGGGAGTTTTACCCCGTCGGGTTCACGGTAGCGGTCTGTTTAATCGCGGTTTAACCCAAGTGCTTTCGATCGCCACCCTTGGCACCCCCGGTGATGCTCAGGATTTGGGCGACGATCTCCATCCCGAAGACGAAAAACGCTATCTGCATCACTACAATTTCCCCCCCTTTTCCGTAGGTGAAACCCGTCCCATGCGTTCTCCCGGCCGT
Organism: Microcystis sp. M165S2; assembly: GCF_020245885.1. Classification (NCBI taxonomy): domain Bacteria; kingdom Bacillati; phylum Cyanobacteriota; class Cyanophyceae; order Chroococcales; family Microcystaceae; genus Microcystis; species Microcystis sp. M165S2. The sequence goes on from NZ_JADBTZ010000343.1 coordinate 3,599, forward strand.
CGAGAAATTGGTCACGGTGCTTTAGCGGAAAGGGCGATCGTACCTGTCCTTCCCCCCCAAGAGGAATTTCCCTATGTGCTGCGGGTAGTGTCGGAAGTCCTCTCTTCTAATGGTTCCACCTCCATGGGTTCCGTGTGCGGTTCTACCCTGGCGCTGATGGATGCCGGTGTTCCCCTGAAAAAACCCGTTAGCGGTGCGGCCATGGGTTTAATTAAAGAAGGGGAAGAAGTGCGGATTTTGACCGATATCCAGGGTATCGAGGATTTTCTGGGAGATATGGACTTTAAGGTGGCTGGCACGGATTCTGGCATCACCGCTCTCCAGATGGATATGAAAATCCCCGGTTTAAGCATGGAAGTGGTGGCCAAGGCGATCGAACAAGCTTTACCGGCCCGCAAACATATCCTAGAGAAGATGTTAGCGACCCTAGAAAAACCGCGCACGGAATTATCTCCCCACGCACCCCGGTTATTGACGATCAAGATCGATCCAGATCTGATCGGGTTAGTAATCGGGCCGGGTGGTAAGACGGTTAAAGGGATTACTGAACAGACCGGCACGAAAATCGATATCGATGACGATGGTACTGTCACTATTTCCTCCACCGATGGGGAACAGGCCGAAAAAGCTAAACGACTGATCTACAATATGACCCGCAAACTCAATGAGGGTGAGGTTTATCTCGGTCGCGTGACTCGCATTATCCAAATCGGTGCTTTTGTGGAAGTTTTGCCAGGAAAAGAGGGAATGATCCATATTTCCCAATTGGCCGAGGGACGCGTCGGTAAGGTGGAGGATGAAGTGGCCGTGGGGGATGAGGTGTTAGTCAAGGTACGGGAGATCGATAGTAAAGGTCGTCTCAATCTCACCCGTCTCGGTATTCATCCCGATGAGGCCGCCGCTGCCCGTAAAGCTGCTACTGTAGTCTAGGTAAATTTTCTGTTCATGGTTAACTCTCGATCGCTCGATCGAGGGTTTTTTTATCGCTAAAATTGCTTAAAAACAGTAATAGAGACGCAAAAAGCACGCCTCTATCACGGTATTTTCCCTAGATATTGTTTCTGACTACCAGCTAGACTTGACCACACCGGGTAAAAGACCTTGGTGGGCCCATTCGCGTAAAACGTTGCGGGATAAACCAAAATCGCGATAGTATCCTCTCGGTCTGCCGGTCGTTAAACAACGGTTGCGGTGACGACTGGGGGCGCTATTGCGGGGTAATTCCTGTAATTTTTGGTGAATTGCCAGTTTTTCTTCAAAATCTTCGGCGGTACGGAATTGTTCTTTTAGTTCCATCCGTTTAGCTTCGTATTTTTGTCTGAGACGAGCGCGTTTTTTCTCGCGTTCTACCATCGATTTTTTTGCCATGGGGTTTCTCGAAAAAGATTTAACCTAGTAAAGACAGCATTCTCTATTTTGACATCCTCACCGCCGTAAACGGACGCTGATTCCTCACCACGCTACTTTTTTAGGGTAGTCGCCGAATGGGGTTGACGCAGATAGCGAAAAACGCTTAATTGCTTAAGTCTGACACTTTCTCCACGTCCATTTAAAGTCTCCGAATGCCCTCCGGCGACTAATTTAATTTGGGTTTATACATACCGACACAAGGTATGTTTTGCCTCTAGCATGGAGTTCCCAGCGGCCGTCAGCTTCCCCTTACTCATCGTCAACCCGTTGCAGGCATTTCAACCTAGCATATTTATTCGGTCGTATCTATGATAGGGGGGTTTTTTAGACCAGTAAGATTCTAACACAAAGCCGCCCTAAAAGGGGCGGGGTTTTCAACCCAAATTTTCGATAACCTGAATCTCTCCTTGGCCGTTAGTTGACACTCTCCGCCCTAAAAGTGCGGAGATTCTTGGGCTGAATCCTGCCTCTACTAGCAAAGCTAATTTTGGTCTTACAGCTTCATGTCTAGTCCGACTACACCTACAAGGCAAGCACTCTTAGGGACTACTCCCCAAGC
>NZ_JADBTZ010000344.1:0-17219 GCF_020245885.1 Microcystis sp. M165S2
GGACAAGCTTTTCTGAACGGAACCCCCTAAGCCGAGTTTTCAAGGTGCTGTCCGCCCACTTGGTTTTCGAGACGGTCTTTTTAATTCTAACGTAAAGCCAACCTAGAACGGCGGGGTTTCCCACCCAAAATTTTCGATGAGCCGGTCGTCCGCTATCTTGTCCCGTTTATCTCCTACGTCCGTCTAGGAGAAGCGTTAGTTTTGGATCGGCAAGACAGTCTTGTGGTTTACGAAAGCGATCGAGATGTTCCCTGCACGGAAACCGGACCTTTCTGGTTGGTGACTCCTAAATCGCTCTGAAAACCCACACCCCACACCCCACAACCCACACCCTGCCCCCGCGAAAAACTTTTTGCCGCAAACCCTAGTTGAGACTCGACGGGTGGAGTCGGCAAGCAGCAAAACCCGTCGAATTTTTATAACGCTTGCGATCGCAACCAAGCCACGGGTAAATAGAGCATTTTCTTGGGTAAAGGCACGAAGGCACGACGGGCGAAGACATCGTAGTTATTTGCTTCAATTACGTCTAAAATGCCTTGATAAAGCAGTAAAGCCGCCCAAACCGGCCAACGGGAATCGGGATTAAGGGCGCGAATCCCCCTTTCGGCGGAATCGTAGTAATAACGAGCGCGCTCAATTTGGAAGCGCATTAACGCCTGCCAACGGTGATCATTAACCCCTTTGAGTAAATCGTCTTCGCTGTAGTTAAAACGCTCTAAATCCTCTAAAGGTAGATAAATCCGCCCACGATGGACATCTTCCCCCACATCCCGCAAAATATTGGTTAATTGATTGGCAATACCGAGATCGATCGCTTCTTCTTGCGGAATATAGACGCTTTGATTGCGCCGCCAAGGAGCCGAGCGATCGCCATCTTCCAATCCTAACACCGCGCTGGACATTAACCCCACCGTCCCCGCCACCCGATAGCAGTACAGTTTTAGTTCATCAAAGGTTTGATAACGACTGCGATAGAGATCCATCTGTTGCCCGGCGATCATATCCCGAAAGGGTTGGATATCCATGGGGAACTTTTCTAGAGTATCCACGAGAGCGACATCGGCATCCTCAAGGGAAACCCCAGAAAAGGCGGTTTCTAGCTGTTTTTCCCATAAATCAAGGGTTTCAGGTGTAGTTAACCGGGCTTGGGGTCCATCGACCAGTTCATCGGTACGACGACACCAGACATAAATTGCCCAGATCGCTTGACGTTTTGCTTTCGGCATCAGGAGAGTACCGAGATAAAACGTTTTGGAATACTTCTCTGTAATCCGGCGACAGAGTTCGTAGGACTCCGCAAGGGAGACGAGGGGTTTGGTGGGGTGGGTCGGTTTTGGCAATTGGAGCATTCTGCTGGGGCGGAATGATTGACTTAGATTAACGGCGAACTGTGGCTAATGATATAGCATTGTCTCACTCAAGGCCATTTTCGTCATTAGTCCCTAGCCAGAGAATTAACGAGCGCTGGACACTGGTGTAGATTGGGTTTTATTCGGGTTTAGCGGTGCTGCGGGGTGATCTTTGCTGATCACTGCTGCCGCTAATTTCCCCGATAAAACTGCTCCTTCCATGCTTCCTAAATATTTTTGCATGGTATAGTCACCGGCGAGATAAAAATTCTCGATCGGAGTTTTTTGAGAAGGTCGATAAGCTTGTCGGCCAGGGGTGGCTTTATAAACTGATCGGGGAGTTTTCACCAGATGATATTTTAACAATTGACTGGGATTATCGCCAGTAAAATGTTGGGGAAAGAGTTTTTCTAGTTCTTTCATCGTGGCGGCGATAATTTCTTCATCGGATTTGCTAATCCAATCCTGAGCGGGAGCGAGAACTAATTCTAACATCGAGCGATCGGGGTTAGCGTATTCTTTACAGGTGTTGCTCATGTCAGCATAAACACTGAGTAAGGGCGAACGGGAGAATAATAAATGATCGATGTCGGTTAGTTTGCGATCAAACCAGAGGTGTAAATTAATGACGGGAACCCCTTCTAATCCTTCTAATTTTTGAAAGAATGTATCTTCTTGCCAAGGTTTGGGTAGTAAAACTTTTAAAGGATCTACAGGCATCGCAGACACATAAAGATCGGCTTCAAAAAGATAATCTTCCCCACCGTCTAAACCGCGCATTAAGAAGGCTTTAACTGTGCAGTTTTCATTTAAGAGTATCTCTTTTAAAGGGGCATTTAAGCGCACTTCTCCACCTCTAGCGGTGATGTAATCGACTAAAGGTTGGCAGAGTCTTTCCGGGGGTGAACCGTCGAGAAAAGCCATTTTTGAGCCGTTTTTCTCCTGTAAAAAGCGGTTGAGGGCTGTTAGTAGAATTGTTGCGGAAATCTCGTTAGGATCGATAAAGTTTAGGGCTTTCGACATAGCGATAAACACTTCTTTTTCTACCCTAGGCGGTATGTTTTGTTTCTCTAACCATTCCGACCAAGAATATTTATCCATCTCCTCGACGTAACTTTGGCCTTTAACAATGGCAGGAATTAAACCGAGTCCAAATTTAATTTTTTCCTCCCAAGTTAACATATCATTATTGCGGAGAATGGCAACAATACCGTTAATTGGGGCGGGAATATCTGGGAAGTCAAACCGCGAATAAGTCCCCGGTTTTTCCGGCTGATTGAAGATCATCGAGTGTTCTTTCCACTGTAGGCGATCTTCTATGCCTAATTCTTGGAATAATTGCAGCATATTGGGATAAGCGCCAAAGAAGATATGTAAACCGGTTTCGTACCAGTCCCCATCGGCATCTTTCCAAGCGGCAATTTTTCCCCCTAATACATCGCGACGTTCCAGTACGATGGGCGTATGTCCCGCATCGACAAGGTATTTCGCACAAGATAATCCGGCTAGTCCCGCACCAGCGATCGCAACTCGCATCGTTTCCTATCTACTCTCTAATGTCTTGTCTTTATCACATTCGCTATTATACTTCACATTTCGTTACATTTTTTTCAGCTTATTAGCTATCAGCTTTTTTCTCCGGTACTCCGGTGCTCCGGTGCTCCGGTGTTCCCCACTTCCCACTCCCCACTTCCTTGATAACTGCTTACTGCTTACTGGTCACTGATAACTGCTTACTGGTCACTGCTTACTGGTCACTGATAACTGATAACTGATATTGTGATATGTAATTAGCTTAACTCGCTCACCTTTTTAGTTCACGCGTACACCCTCTTCAATCAATCGCTATGACTTTTCCCACTACGTCCCCCCAAGTCTCGGAAATAGAGAATAATCGTGCTTGGCATAATTTAACTGGCGAACAAACCCTAGAAATACTGAGAACCAATGGGGAAACCGGCTTAATCGAGGCGGAAATTGTTAAAAGAAAGGATATTTTCGGTTTAAATGAACTAAAAGAAACGGGGGGACGTAGCCCGTTAGTGATTTTATGGGAACAGTTTACTAACATTATGTTAGTGATGCTGATTGCCGTGGCGGTGGTTTCGGCAGTTTTAGACCTGAAAAAAGGGGAATTTCCCAAAGACGCGATCGCTATTTTTATAATTGTTATTTTAAACGGTTTTTTAGGATATTTCCAGGAAAGTCGGGCAGAAAAGGCTTTAGCAGCCCTTAAGCAGTTATCCTCGCCGAAAGTCCGGGTTATCCGTAATGGTAGCACCTTTGAAGTGGCGGCCAAGGAACTTGTCCCCGGGGATATCATGTTACTGGAAGCGGGGGTACAAATTGCCGCCGATGGCAGATTATTAGAAGCACAAAACCTGCAAATCCGCGAAGCTGCCCTCACGGGTGAAGCGGAATCGGTGAATAAACAAGCACAGAAGGTTTTACCGGAAGATGCCTCTTTAGGCGATCGCATTAACCTCGTCTATCAGGGTACTGAAGTAGTACAGGGGCGGGGTAAAGTGGCGATTACCAAGACGGGAATGGATACGGAAATCGGGAAAATCGCCGCTTTGTTGCAAGGAGTAGAAAGTGAACCAACTCCCCTACAGCGGCGAATGTCGCAGTTAGGTAACGTTTTAGTGAGTAGTTCCCTAGCTTTAGTGGCGGTAGTCGTCCTTGGCGGTGTAATTCGCTTTGGTTGGCAGTTTTTTGAATCATTCCTCGAAACTTCCCTCAGTATGGCTGTGGCCGTTGTTCCCGAAGGTTTACCGGCAGTGGTAACGGTGACATTGGCAATTGGAACCCAAAGAATGGTGAGAAGACAAGCTTTAATCCGTAAATTGCCGGCAGTGGAAACTTTAGGCTCGGTAACGACGATTTGCTCCGATAAAACCGGAACTTTAACTCAAAATAAAATGGTGGTACAGAAAGTTAATACTTCCGCGCAGACAATTACTGTCACGGGGGAAGGTTACGCGCCCATCGGTGAGTTTAGTGGTGCTAGTGAAAGTGATCCCGAACTACAGGCAATTTTAACGGCTTGTGTGCTGTGTAATGATGCACTTTTGCAAAATAAAGAGCAAGAATGGTTAATTTTAGGCGATCCCACCGAAGGAGCTTTACTGACGTTAGCGGGTAAAGGAGGACTATATCGGGAAGCATTGCAGCCAAAAAGCCCTCGTTTAGGCGAATTTCCCTTTTCTTCCGAAAGAAAGAGAATGTCAGTAATCTGTGAGAATGCCCAGTTAGGTTTGGGGGATTCTGCCTATTTAATGTTTACCAAAGGCTCACCGGAATTAATTCTCGAACGTTGTTCTCTGATCCAAGTTGGGGCGGAAAGTCAACCCTTAACAGCTGAACAAAGAAGCCGTATTTTGGCACAAAATGACGAAATGGCGGGTAATGGCCTACGAGTCTTAGGTTTTTCCTATAAACCGATGACAGAAGTGCCAGAAGTGGAAAAAGAAGATAGTGAGGAACAATCCCTGGTTTGGTTGGGATTGGTGGGAATGCTCGATGCACCCCGCAAAGAAGTTAAAGAAGCGGTTGCTCTCTGTCGTCAAGCGGGAATTCGTCCGATTATGATTACCGGAGATCACCAACTAACGGCCAAGGCGATCGCCATTGAATTGGGCATTGCTGCTGTCGGGGAGCGAGTAATCACTGGGAAAGAATTAGAAAAAATGTCTCAGAATGACCTAGAGGGAGAGGTAGATAGTGTGAGCGTCTATGCTCGCGTTTCTCCCGAACATAAGCTGAGAATCGTCCAAGCTTTGCAAAAACGGGGCAAATTCGTCGCCATGACGGGGGACGGGGTGAACGATGCTCCGGCACTAAAACAAGCGGATATCGGTATCGCCATGGGCATTACCGGAACCGATGTCAGCAAAGAAGCCAGTGATATGATTTTGCTGGATGATAATTTTGCCACCATCGTCGCTGCCACTGAAGAAGGGCGCGTGGTTTACAGTAACATTCGGCGCTTTATTAAATACATTCTCGGCAGTAATATTGGCGAGGTTTTAACGATTGCAGCGGCTCCTCTGCTCGGTTTAGGCGGTGTACCCCTTTCTCCCTTGCAAATCCTCTGGATGAACCTTGTCACCGACGGTTTACCGGCTCTTGCTCTGGCAATGGAACCCGCCGAACCTAATGTGATGAAACGTCCACCTTTTAGCCCCCGGGAAAGCATTTTCGCCCGCGGTTTGGGTTGGTATATGATTCGCATCGGCATCGTCTTTGCCATTCTCACCATTATTATGATGTACTGGGCTTACCAATATACTCAGGCAACCCCGGAAATCGGAGATCCTGGACGTTGGAAAACTATGGTATTTACTACCCTCTGTTTAGCACAAATGGGTCATGCTTTAGCGGTGCGTTCCCATACCCAGTTAGCGGTGCAAATGAATCCCTTCTCTAATCCTTACATTATCGCCGCCGTGGGCTTGACAACGATCCTACAATTGTTGTTAATTTATGCTCCTCCCCTACAAAACTTCTTCGGCACTCAATGGATTAGTGGCACAGAATTATTAGTCTGTTTTGGATTTAGTGCCTTAATGTTTGTTTGGATTGAGTTGGAGAAGTTATTTATTCGCTGGTTCATGACGAAAAAATAAATCAATGCCAACACCAATTATTCTGACTTTAACGGTTTTAGTCGTTGCTTTAGTCGCTTTCGTGGCGGAATGGCTACCAGTAGATTTAACCGCTTTATGCGTGGCTATTGTCCTCATTCTTTTGGGTTTAGTTACTCCCGAAGAAGGTATCGCGGGATTTAGTAATTCTGCCACGGTGACGGTGATGGCGATGTTTGTGCTTAGTGCTGGAATTACCCGCACGGGAGTGATTCAAGTAATTCGCGATCGCTTGCTGGTTTGGGGGGGAAAAAATCCCCACCAACAGGTATTTGTCCTAGGGGCATTAGTGGGGCCAATTAGTGCTTTTATTAATAACACGGCAGTGGTGGCAATCTTTTTACCCATCGTTGAAGATTGGTGTAAAAAACAAAAAATTTCTCCTTCTAAGTTATTAATTCCCCTTTCCTACGCGACGGTTTTAGCGGGGATGATTACCGTGGTGGGAACTTCTACTAACATTCTCGCTAGTGGTATTTCTGCCAAGCTGGGTTATGGGGAATTTAGCTTATTTCAATTCACTGCTTTGGGAGTAGTTACTTTTTTGGCAGGTTTGATTTATTTAACAATTTTTGCTCCGAAATTACTACCCGATCGCAAATCTTCCACCGGGGAATTTTTAGAGGATGATTATGGTTCTAAAGTATATCTGAGTGAGGTAATTATTAGCCCTCGTTCTAATCTTATCGGTCAAACTTTATCCCAAAGTGGACTACAAAGAAAGTTTAATTTTGATGTGTTGGAATTAATCAGAAATAAGGTACATTTGTCCCAACCTTTAGCTGATAAAGTTCTCAATGCTGGCGATATTTTAATCGTTCACAGTAGTCGGGAAGAACTATTAAAGATTAAAGATGAACGAGGCTTAGAAATCTTTGCCGATGTCAAATTTCATAAAGAAGATATTGAATCGACAATTACTACAGGTGAGGAAAAATTAGCCGAGGTTTTGATTCTCTCTAATTCCCGTTTAATTGGGACAACTTTAAAAGATTTGAAATTCCGTCAGCGTTATAACGCCACGGTTTTGGCGATTCGGCGTGGTTCAGAATTACTGCAAGGAAGATTAGGAAAAATTCCTTTAAAGTTTGGCGATTTGCTCTTGGTTCAAGGACCAAAACAGAGTTTTATTGGTTTACAAACCACGCGAGAATTATTAGTTTTAGAAGAGAAAGAAATTGAATCATTGCGACAGGATAAGGGCATTATTGCTTTAATGATTACTTTGTTGGTGATTATTATTGCCGCTTTTGATATTCAACCGATTCTCGTCACCAGTTTAGTTGGGGTGGTTTTAATGGTAATTACTGGCTGTCTAAAACCGGGGGAAGTCTATGGTTCCATTCGTTGGGATATTATCTTTTTATTAGCGGGTTTAATTCCCCTGGGTACTGCCATGGATAACTCAGGAACGACTAAATGGTTGGCGGATAATTTAGTGGCTATCGGCGGCAATCTTTCGGGGTTTTGGATCTTAGTTTTCTTCTATCTGATTACTTCAGTTTTAACCGAAATCCTCTCTAATAACGCCGCCGTGGTTTTAATGATTCCCGTCGCCGTGGAAGTGGCGAAAACTTTGGGTTTAAATCCTTTGGCTTTTATGTATGCTGTCACCTTTGCTGCTTCTAATAGTTATCTAACACCGATTGGCTATCAAACTAACACTATGGTTTATGCACCCGGGGGCTATAAATTCCTCGATTTTACCCGTTTGGGTGCGCCCCTAAATTTAATTTTGACGATTTTAACCCCAGTTTTAATTGTCTTGTTTTATGGCTTGAAATAAAGAAAGAGAGCGAAGATTCTTCGCTCTCTAAAAAGAATTTGATAGTCGTCAAAACTATTTCGATTCGGCGAAGCGTTTACGCAGGGATTCGGCTCGCTTTTTCGCCACGGTATTATTAGGATCAAATTTGAGAGTTTCTTCGTAGGTTTCGAGAGCTTTTTTAGCCATTTGTTTCTTTTCGTAAACATTGCCAAGATTATTGAGAGCGATCGAATATTGAGGATAAAGTTTAATTGCTTCTTTGTAGTTACGAATCGCTAATTCTAATTGTTCTTGGGCAAAATAGGAAAAACCGAGCGCATTGTAGATTAGGGCTTGATTTTCTGGTTCGATGCTTTCTTCCCCAGAGATTTTTAAAGCCTTTTGTAGTAAACTCAATGCTTGAACATAGAGTTTTTTATCAAGATAAAGACTCCCTAATTCATAGTATTCTTTAGCTGTACCTTTTTCTTTTTGCAATTTCTTTTGTAGCTTGTTAAAGGTTCCTTCTACTCGACGGGTTTTAAAGATTTGCACGATGACAAAAATTCCTAAACCAATCACGAAAATTAGCAATCCAGAAACGTAAATAAGCGGTAGGGTATCTTCCATAATTAGCGATCGAGCAATTAATATTTTTATACTTATTCAATCAGATTATAGCAGGATTTAGTCAGTTATCAGTGATCAGTGATCAGTTATCAGTTATCAGTGATCAGATTTCAGTTTTCAGTTCACTGATTACTGTTCATTGATTGCTCACAGCAAAAAACTCCCATCTCCCCACACCCCACACCCCAACCCCACACCCCACAACCTATCTCCCTATCTCCCTATCTCCCCATTTCCCGAATTCTCAGAGGTAAGCCCCAATAGTTCACCCGTTCTGCTAACCAGCCGGTGGATTCTAGCCGCTCGATCGCTTGATTGACGCGTTCTCGGAGACTTTGGTACTGTAAACCTTTAGGGAGAACGACTCCTAGAGCGATAGCCCCCAACTGGATCGGTAATTGACGATAATTGGGGAATTGCTGCACCCAACCGGTTAAAAGGCTATTATCAGCCGCAAAAGCGTCTATTTCCCCCGTTTCCAGTAAATTTAAAGCTTCTTGATAGGAAGCAACCCCGCGCAGGGTAGCGTTAGGTAAATGGGAACGCACAAGGGCGATTGTCGTCGAGCGGTTGAGTACGGCGATTCTAGAGTTAGCTAGGTCTTCTAAACGCTGAAATAGCAGGTTTTTCGTCACAAAACCGCTGCTATCGAGGTAATAAAAGGGGCTAAAATCCACTAAGCGCTGACGTGCGGGAGTAATCGCCACACGAGCGATCGCCAAATCCACCCGATCATCAATAACCACCTGTAAACGCTCTTGATTACTAACGGGTTTGAGAATAATAGCACTGTCAGAACCGAGAATTTCTTCAGCTAGACGTTTAGCGATGTCGATTTCCAATCCTTGCAGATTGCCCTGAGAATCAAGGAAAGCGAGGGGAGGGAGATTATTTTTGACAGCGACAATTAATTTTTCCCGGCGTATAATCGTATCGAGATCGGCGCTAAAACTTGGGGCTACACCTAAGAGCAAAAAACCAAGAATAAATAACAAATTTTTCATACTGTTTTACCTACAATAACCCGATTTCTGCCTTGATTTTTAGCGGCTAACATGGCATGATCAGCCCGCTCGATCACCTCTTCTAGATTATTATCTTGAGGGCTAAATGTTGCCACACCGATACTAGCAGTAACTCGCACTTTTTGTTGATCAAGTTCAATATTTAACTTGTTAATTACTTGACAAATGCGCTGGGCTGTGGTAGTAGCATCTTCAAGATTAGTTTCTGGGAGAATAGCGACAAATTCCTCGCCCCCAAAGCGCCCAAAACTATCCACTTGACGCAGACAGGTTTTAATTGCCCCAGCGACAGTAATTAAAGTTTTGTTTCCCAGGGTATGACCAAAGGTATCGTTAATATGTTTAAAATGGTCGATATCGATGAATAGAACCGAAAAATAACGATGATAACGACGACATCGTTGAAATTCTTTCTCCCCTAAGTGGAGAATCTCTCGACGATTATTTACCCCCGTTAGGCTATCAGTTCTGACTAGCTTTTCTAGTTGAGAATTGATATTTTTCAGTTCTTCTTGAGTCTTTTTTAGTTCTAGATGAATTTTAACTCTGGCTAACAGTTCCCAACTATAAAAGGGTTTATTTACATAGTCCACAGCCCCAGAATTAAAAGCATTGAGAATATCTTCTTTTTTCTTACTATCTGTCACAAAGATAATTGGTATATGAGCGTATAAAGTTTCAGTTTTTAGTCTTCGACAAAGTTCTATTCCCCCCATATCTGGCATCATTAAGTCAAGAAGAATTAGGTCAGGATTAGCAGTTTTTACTCGTTCTATTGCCTGTTTAACACTACTAGCAAAACTGGTGGCATAACCAGCAGAATCAAGAATACCCACAGCTAATTGGAGATTTTTGCCGACATCATCAACAACTAAAACTAGACAGTCTTCAGCAGAAAATTTAATCATCATCAGTAAGTATAAGTAATCAAGTTAAGGAGAAAATAGAGATACAATTATTAGTGATAAGCTGTTCGTAATTTAAATTGCTTGGGCCAGACGAGGCAAGAGGCAACAGTCAACAGTAAAGGGATTGGGAGAGATTCGGCTAATCTAAGAATAAGCGGTTTAAATACCTCTTAGCTTACAGCATTTCTGATAAAAATGAAGTATGATGGTATTGGGCATCACCCCCAAAGGTTAAGCTTGTCCCTAGTTTCTAGAAGTCCGCTTTTTTCGACTAGAATAAAAAAAGCCAGCCAGAATAGCCACAATTTAAAAAATTTCTCCTCTTAGACTTGACGTGAAAGAGTCCCTTAACCCTACTTCTTTGGATCTCAAAACCATTTTTCCCTTTAAACTCGACGACTTCCAGCACTCGGCGATCGCCGCTCTCGCTGCTGGTAAATCAGTGGTTGTCTGCGCTCCCACGGGTTCCGGCAAAACTTTAATCGGAGAATACGCTATCTATCGCGCCCTAGAAAGGGGCAAACGGGTTTTCTACACCACTCCCCTGAAAGCTCTTTCTAACCAAAAATTCCGGGATTTTCAAGAAAAATTCGGTCGCACCCCCACCGATGGCGATGAGGATTCCCCGCTGCTTTTTGCCGAAGTGGGATTGATTACCGGCGATGTGGTGATCAATCCTTCAGCATTAATTGTAGTCATGACTACAGAAATTTTTCGCAATATGCTGTATCAAACCCCGATCGGTGAGGTAGGCACTTCCCTAGAAAACGTGGAAACCCTAGTTCTCGATGAATGTCACTATATCAGCGATCGAGGTCGCGGCACCGTTTGGGAAGAATCAATTATCTACTGTCCCCCTAGTATCCAATTAGTGGCCCTCTCCGCCACCATCGGCAACCCCGGAGAACTCACCGACTGGATTAACTGGGTGCGGCAACTGCCCCAACCCGGCGACAATAAGCAGACCTCCAGCTGTGAGCTAATTAACTCCGATTTTCGCCCCGTCCCCCTGCGCTTTTATTTCGCCAATAAAGAGGGATTATTCCCGCTGCTCGACCCAAAACAGAGCAAAGTTAACCCGAAACTACGCTCAAAAGTCGGCCAAGGCAAACCCCGACGCTTAAAACGAGAAGATTGTCCCACCATCGCCTCCATTGTCACCACTCTGCGGGACAAGGATATGCTCCCGGCCATTTACGTCATTTTCAGCCGCAAAGGTTGCGATCAGGCGATTCGAGAGCTAAAAAACCTTAATCTCGTTAATCCAGAAGAAGCTAGAGCCATTTACTACCGTTTACTCATTTTCTTCCTAGAAGATAATCCCCATCTGCAAGAACTCGCCCTTTCCTTCTTTGCCGTCGAAAATCCGCCCCTACACCAAAAATTACTGGCTTTTTTCGCTAATAACCCCCAGTCCGACGATCAACTCCTCCGCCTCTTAACCGCCGACCCCGAGACGAAAAATCAACTGTTTGAATTCCTGGCCAGTGCTTCCCAATTAGTACGCGCCGACCAAGTGGAACCCCTCACCCGGGGCTGTGGTGTTCACCATGCCGGGATTTTACCCCTCTGGAAAGAATTAGTCGAACAACTCTTTGAAGCCGGTTTAATTAAGGTGGTTTTTGCCACCGCTACCCTCTCGGCCGGGATTAATATGCCCGCCCGCACCACCGTCATCTCGGCCCTCTCCAAACGCACCGATGATGGCCATAGTATGCTGACTCCCTCGGAATTTGTTCAGATTGCTGGCCGGGCTGGTCGTCGGGGAATGGATGCGGTGGGCCATGTGGTGACAGTACAAACGCCCTTTGAAGGGGCAAAAGAAGCGGCTTTTCTGGCCACCGCCCAACCGGAACCCCTGCAAAGCTGTTTTGCGCCCAGTTACGGCATGGTCTTAAATCTCCTGCAAAAACACAGTCTAGAGGAGGCCAAAGACCTCTTAGAGCGCAGTTTCGCCGAATATCTCGCTCGTTTGAAGTTAAGCCCCGAACGACAACAGATTACCGCCTTAACCACCGAATTAGCTAAGTTGGATATGGAATTAGCCGGTATCGAACGGGAGCAGGTCTTCAGTTACGAAAAGCTACGGGAAAGACTGCGGGAGGAAGAAAGACTGTATAAAATCCTTGCTAGTCAGTCAGAAGCACAGAAAAGACAGGAAATACATCTAAAATTGCCGAATATTCCCGTCGGAACTATCCTCCACCTCAAGGGCAAACATATTAAGGTTCCCGTCCCCGTCCCCGCTATCTTTGTCAATACCCTGCACGGGGCAGGTCAAGTGCGAACCCTTGTTTGTTTAGGCAGTGATAATCGCTGGTATTTAGCCGCCTATGCCGATATTAGCGAGATCGATCGAGGTTTTCTCTCTCCTGCGGAATTAGGCGAACTAATACCCCCTTCCCTGGAAGCAGTTTCCCTAGGGGGTTGGCGCAAGGGTGAGGAAAATACTCAGGCGATCGCCGATTTAATCCCCCAACAAGTGCAAGGCATCCCACCAGTGGCGGAACTGGAAACACAATTACAAAGACTTGAAATTGTCAATAGTCAAATTGCCGCTCATCCCCTGCAAAAACGCAAAAATCCGGGGCGATTGATGAAATTATACTACGATCGAGAGATTGCTCGCGATCAGTTACACAAAGCCCAGATTAAATACCAGAAACAACAATCCCGTAAATCCTACTACTGGGAAGAATTTCTGAATCTAATCGAGATTTTGCGAGAATTCCAAGCATTAGAGGGTTATTTGCCCACTCCCCTCGGAGAAGCGGCGGCCACTATTCGCGGGGAAAATGAACTCTGGTTAGGATTAGCGATGATGTCCGGAGATTTGGACAGATTGACTCCTAGCCAGCTAGCCGCCGCCATCAGCGCCATGATTACGGAACCCCCTCGCCCCGATACTTGGTGCAATTACCCGCCTGTGCCAGAAGTTATCGATATTTTGCGGCAAGGAGAGGGAAATTCCCCCGGTCTGCGAGAAGTTCGCCGTTTACTCTATCAAGCTCAATCTCGCTACGATATCACTATTCCCGTCTGGTTAGAAACCCAACTGATGGGGATTGCCTCCCGTTGGGCCCAGGGGACATCCTGGCCGGAATTGTGCGAAAATACTAGCCTCGATGAGGGAGATCTAGTGCGATTATTACGGCGCACCGTCGATGTTCTCTGGCAAATTCCCCAAATTCCCCGAGTTTCCCAAGTCCTTAAAGATAATGCCCGTCTCGCCGTCACAGCCATGAAGCGCTTTCCTCTGTAAATTGATCACTCTTTTAAACAATGGGAGATGGTAAGGAAAGTAACTGTTGGTGAATCTGCTCGATTAGGGCGAGGATTTGCCGATAATTGTGGTGCAATCCCTGTTGATAGAGGTGATTTGCTCCTTGATTTAAATCCGCTAAAGCCGATTGATAATAACCCAATTGATGCCGCAGTAATCCCCTTCTAATATAAGCATCGGCATAAAAAGGATCGATGGCAATCGCCCGATTTAAATCGGCGATCGAGCGCTCGTATTCACCTAATTGGTGAGCGGTACAAGCTAGATTATAGTAGGCTGAGGCATTATTTTTATTTAACCGGAGAGCTTGATTAAAATCCGCTTTGGCTGAGGTAAAATTGTGGAGGGCTAAATGAGATAAACCTCGATCATTATAAATAGTGGCTAAAGCGTCGGGTTGCCAGTTAGTAATTTGACGCAAGGATTGATTAAAATCAGCTAGGGCAAGGGGATGATTTTTCATGGTCGCCTGAACTAAACCCCGATTATAGTAGGCTTGATAATAGGTGGGTTTTAACCGGATAGTCTGGTTATAATCGGTCAGCGCCTGTGGATAATCTCCCAAACGATAAAAAGCTAAACCCCGATGGAAATAGGCTAGATAATTATCGGATTGCTGTTGTAAAGAGCGGGTGCAGTCCTGCCAAGCGTGGAGATAATCCTGTAAATAAATCTGAGTTAAACAGCGATTACTGTAGGCTAGGGCCAAGTTATTTTCCTGTTCGATCGACTGATTGAAATCCTGCAAAGCTTGCTGATAATTACCTGCCTCTAGTTGTTCAATTCCCGATCGCAACCAGTAGGATAAATGTACTGATTGAGCCGCTTTTCCCTGCCGAGGCCATCCCCCCAGCACCAGCGAACAGAGCAGTGCAACAATAACCAATCGACCGAGGTGAGGCAGAAAATTTTTCAAAACCGTTGACATAGGAGTATCTTTGTGCATATACTCCCAATTCTGAGGAAACTTTCTCGCTCGATCAACAGACAGCCTGTCAAATGCAGTTATCAGTTATCAGTTATCAGTTATCAGATGTGAGTTTTCAGTTCACTGATTACTGTTTACTGTTCACTGTTCACTGAAAATACACCCCACTTCCCACAGTCTAGGACTGGTCTATGTCTCTAGAGGTCGGGGCTGCGATAAGCTGATAAAGGAACTCGTCGCTAACGCAGTTGACACCCGATAACCGATAAATGATACAGGAGTTATCTATGGAAACTATTTTTATCCCCCACCTCCTCAAATCTCCTGATCGACAAAGAGTGATCATCATCGATAATTTTATCCCCGGTCTAGAAACCTTGACACCAGTGCGGGGGACCTTGCTGGTTAGACATGGGGGCAATTTTTTGGAAGTATCGGTGAAAGCAGAAACCATCGTCACCTTAACCTGCGATCGCTGTTTACAACAATATAATCATCGTCTGCAATTAAACACTTCCGAATTAATCTGGCTAGACAAAAATAAAGACTACGATAACTCCTATCCTCTAGAGCGAGAAATAGCCTACGAAGATCTCTCGGAAACCCTCGATCCTAACGGGGATTTTGAACCGCAAATGTGGTTATACGAGCAGTTATGTCTAACTTTGCCCCCCCGTCAACTCTGCGGAGCCAATTGTCAACCACCCGATTTTTTTCTTCCGGAAAATACTGCCATCGATGGTCGTTGGGCCTCCCTAGAATCGTTGAAAAGTCAGTTATCTCAATCGCAAAATTGAGCCTTGATGCCGATTTTTTTCGGGTTTCGACCACGAGAAAAGCGATCGAAACCCGATTCTTTACCGTCCCCAAATCTTTTTCAGGACAGTTTCGGGAGTAATATCGGCGACTTTTCCCGTATTAGCTTCAATATATCGATGAAGCTCTCCCCCACTCGGTAAAACTCTCTTAGGCAACGAAGGAACCAGCAGAGAGAGGGTATAGGTTCCCACGGCCACGGCTAACTGTAAAGGGACACTTTCGGTAGCTAACAATAAATTAGCACCGGCGATCATGGCGGACATTTTACCGATATCAGCCGTTCTGGACACTTTTAAGTTATTATCCATGGCTTTGAGCGCTAAAACCCAAGCTTCATCCAGATCTCCCTCGATCGCTACAATTGGCAAATCCGGTTGTTGATGGCGAATGCCTTGGATAATTTCTAGCCAACTCTCTAGGGGATAAACCGTTTCCAGTCCTTGGCTGATGCTGAGATCGCTACCGCCGGCGTAGAGGAGAATATAGCCGCTATCCTTGATATCGAGGCGTTTCTGCTCCATTTCCGCCCAATCGATATCATCCCGATTCAAGGTTATTTTTAAAGGTGGACAGGGTGGGGCAATCTTTAACCCTTTGACCAGATCGTGATAATTATCCGCTAGATAGCCTTCCTTTGGCCGGGGTACTTGTTCCGATAAGAACCAGCTGCCATTATTTTCATAGCCTATACGGTTAGGAACACCATTTAACCAGAGTAAAAGATTGATAGCAGGACGATTAGTGAGACTAATGGCGATTTCGTACTCCCGGTCCCGAATTACTCCCAAAATATTTAAATAATCCGCTAATCCGTACTGATCTCGATAGTCAAATAAAAGCACTTCCCTAACCTGCGGACAGAGACGATAGGCAGCTTTGGCCCTAGGTTCGACCAAAACATCGATGCTGCCTTGGGGGTAAGTTTGCCGGAGAGTTTCTAGAGTGGGAAAAAACAGCAGTTGATCGCTAATTCCTCCCGGTACAAGGGTTAATATTCGCATTTTATCTGGATATACCTGAATCGATCAGCTTAATTCTAGCAGTGTCCCTCGTTATTCACTAAATCTGGGCAGCGATGTTTTTTCTGAACAGAATGCGATCGCAGATTCTCTTAACTATTACCCGAAGGATTAGAACCGTACATAGCATTTAAAACCAAAGCGGGGTCAACGTATTGATTGCCGTACATCAGTCCCCAGTGCAGGTGTGGTCCGGTGGTGCGTCCGCTCATTCCCACTCTAGCCATGCGCGCCCCTGCTGGTATATCCTGACCAAGGGTAAGGACGATTCCTCCTGACCTATCAATCAAAAAAGTGCCGCGGCTATCGGATTGAACCGAACCCATGAGATGACAATAAATATGTGTCCATTGACCGGATTGCATCTTAATCATGGTGCCACAGCCTGTATGATCCGATAATTCGACGATTCTGCCAGTCCACCAATTGCGAATATAACTGCCTAAGGGTGCGGCCATGTCTAAACCAGCATGAAATTGTTGACTGCCATCCATGGGAGAGGAACGATAACCGAAACCAGAGGTATAGGT
Source organism: Microcystis sp. M165S2 (assembly GCF_020245885.1). NCBI lineage: Bacteria > Bacillati > Cyanobacteriota > Cyanophyceae > Chroococcales > Microcystaceae > Microcystis > Microcystis sp. M165S2. The sequence goes on from NZ_JADBTZ010000344.1 coordinate 16,885, forward strand.
TTGAAAGTTTTCCACGGGGAAGGAGGCCCCGGCCCAAGCATTTTGAGCTATGAGGGTGGGATTAGCTTTAACGGGGTGTAAACGGTCAAATCCTAGAGAAATTAGCGTGACAAGACAGCTAATCGCTAAAAAACGCAGGAATTTAACAGGCAGATATTTGAGCATGAGACTTAACTCCAGACACCAAAATTAAATATAGTTAGTAAAAGTATAGTCAAATATAGACAGACTGAATTCCATTTCAGAAATTCCCTTCACTTTTACTTCGAGAGATTAATTCTCCTTGGGTGAACTACGCACCTCTCTATCCCATAGCGGTTAAACGCATTTGGGAA
>NZ_JADBTZ010000345.1:0-14660 GCF_020245885.1 Microcystis sp. M165S2
AAACTACAGCTTATGCTTGTAGCTAAGTGAAATCATTGATTAAGAGACCTGTGATTTTCAATAACTTTTTCAGCAGACCCTACCTAATTTTCAGGGAAAAAGTCCCTGAATTTTCCCCCCAATCACTCCAAGGGTCGGCACTTTTTGAGGGAAAAAAAGTCTAAAAACCTTGTTGGATAAGGTTTTTAGATTTATTCAGCAAACCCTAGTTATTGGTCACTGTTTACTGTTTACTGTTTACTGATCACTGATAACTGATAACTGATCACTGATAACTGATCACTGATTAGGTACTAAAGTATTTAGCGGTGGGGTGATAGGTGATAATGGCGGTGGTGGATTGTTCTGGGTACAATTGTTCGCTTTCGTCCATAGACATCCCAATGCGATCGCATCCTAACAGATCTAGTTGCTTGTATTGATCCTGAATATTGGGACAAGCGGGATAGCCGAAACTATAGCGAGAACCCTGGTAACGCTGTTGCAGTATATCGCGGATATTATCAGGATCGAACTGTGCGAAACCTAACTCGCGACGGATGCGGGTGTGGGTCCATTCGGCCATGGCTTCGGCGGCTTGGACAGCCATGCCGTGATAATAGAGGTATTCGGTATATTGGTTGGCATCAAAGAGAGATTTAGCGTATTCCGTGGCGATTTCCCCCACTGTCACCGCTTGCATCGGGAAAACGTCGATAATACCGGATTCCTGCGGGGCGAAAAAGTCAGCAATACAGAGACGACGACCGGATTTCTGGCGAGGAAACTCAAAAATGGCGATCGGTTGCAGATTTTCGGGTTTTTCGCCCGCTTGTATCGATTCGGGATCGTAAATTAAGAGGGAATTACCAGAGGATTGACAGGGAAAATAACCATAAATTAATGTGGGGTTTAGTAAATTTTCCTTGACAATTTTCTCTTTCCATGCTGTCAGAATTGGATGAACTTTTTCCTGTAAAAACTGGTCGTATTCTTGCTTTGATTGGCTTTTGGGTTTGCGGAATTGCCATTGACCGACAAATAAAGCTTGTAGGTCCAAATACCAGAAAACCTCCTCGATGGGAATTTCTGCTGCTGTTAATATTTTAGTACCCCAGAAGGGCGGTGTTGGTCGGGGAATATCAACTTCCACCGCTTCGGAACGACGGGTATCAATAACTAATTCTTGGTTGACGGTGCCATCGGTAAAAATAGTATCGGGATTAACCTCTAATTCTTCTGCGACAACCGGGGTTTTTTCTCCCTCGACAAACTCCCCTAAAAAGCCTTTACTATCATCCCATTGACCCCCAGCTTTAGCCGGCATTAATTTATCCATAAAATGCAGGTCAGAGAAGGCATCTTTACCATAGATAACCTTTCCATTGTAGGTTTTTTGACAGTCATCATGGACAAATTTGGGAGTTAAAGCTGCCCCGCCAAGGATAACGGGAATGGTGATTCCTTTTTCGTTAAAAACCTCCAGATTTTCCTTCATAAAAGCCGTCGATTTCACCAATAAACCGCTCATAGCGATACAATCGGCTTTATGTTCTTTGTAGGCTTCGATGATATTTTCTACGGGTTGTTTAATGCCCAAATTAATCACCTTATAGCCGTTATTGGTCAAGATAATATCAACTAAATTTTTACCGATATCGTGAACATCCCCTTTAACTGTTGCGATAATAAAAGTCCCTTTGGCATTATTATCCCCCTCTTTTTTCTCCATAAATGGTTCTAAAAAAGCAACGGCTGCTTTCATAGTTTGGGCAGATTGGAGAACAAAAGGTAACTGCATTTGTCCTGAACCAAATAACTCACCCACTACCTTCATCCCATCCAGGAGGAAAATATTAATAATATCTAGGGGTGGATAGTCCTGTAAAGCTTGATTCAAAGCACCTTCCAGTCCCAATCTTTCCCCATCAATAATATGCTGTTTTAAGCGTTCCTCCACGGGTAAATTAGCATTACTAGAGGGGTCTTTTTTAGTAGTTTTCCCCGCAAATAATTCGGTTAATTTGGTCAGGGGATCATAAACACATATATCGCCATCAAAACGACGATTATCATAGATTAAATCCAGACAAACTTGCTGATATTCTGGTTCAATTTTTGCCAGAGGAAGAATTTTATTAGCACTGACAATTGCCCCATCCATCCCCACCTGCATCGCTTCGTTGAGGAAGACGGAATTTAATACCTGACGCGCTGCTGGATTCAAGCCAAAGGAGATATTAGACACACCTAAAATCATGTGACATTCTGGCAATTCTTGGCGAATTCGGCCTATTGCTTCGATAGTAGCCTTGCCATTTTCTCGGTCTTCTTCGATACCGGTAGAAATCGGTAAAGCTAGAGGATCAAAAAAGATTTCGTAGGGAGGAATTCCGTATTCTATCGCCGCATAATAGGCCCGTTTAGCTATCTGGAATTTTTTCTCGGCAGTGCGTCCCATTCCTTCTTCATCAATGGTTCCAATTACTACCCCCGCACCGTATTTTTTCGCTAAATCCAAGACTTGATAAAAACGCGGTTCCCCGTCTTCGTAGTTAGTAGAGTTCAGGATACATTTACCCCCCGCTACTTTTAACCCCGCTTCCATTTTTTCCCATTCGGTGGAATCTAACATTAAAGGTAGGGTGACATTATTAACTAAACGAGAGGCTAATTGGTGCATATCGCGCACCCCATCCCGGCCCACATAATCGACGTTGAGATCCAGAATATGCGCCCCTTCTTTTACCTGCGCTTTCGCCATAGATACTAAACTATCCCAGTCTTCATCATTGAGAAGTTCCCGACATTTTTTAGAACCACTGGCGTTTAATTTTTCCCCGACAATCAGGAAAGAATTATCTTGAATATAGGGTTGGGTACTATAAATAGAAGCGGCGGAGGGTTCATAATGATAATGACGAGATTTCGGAGTTAACCCCTGACTTAGTTCCGCTAAAGCTTGAATATGGTCGGGACGAGTACCACAACAACCGCCGATAATTTGTACTCCCAAATCTTCGATAAAGTGCATTAAAGCCATTTTTAATTCTACGGGAGTGAGGCGATAGTGCGCTTGACCGCCGACATTTTCCGGTAAACCAGCATTAGGAATACAAGAAACAATAAAAGGGGAATTTTCCGAGAGATATTTAATATGGGGTTTCATCAAATCGGGACCAGTGGCGCAGTTAAGTCCCAAAATATCGATTTTATAGGGTTGTAAAATAGAGACAACGGCGTTAATTTCCGTTCCTACTAACATCGTTCCCATGGTTTCCATCGTCACTGAAACCATTAGGGGCAATCGTTGACCTTTTTTCTGAAATACTTCTTCAATAGCATTTAAAGCCGCTTTAATTTGCAGGACATCCTGACAGGTTTCTACTAATAATAAATCTGCCCCGCCATCGTACAGGCCTTCTACCTGTTCCACATAGGCATTTTTGAGAGTATCAAAGTCAATATGACCCAAAGTGGGCAGTTTTGTCCCTGGCCCCATGGAACCCGCCACAAAACGCGGTTTTTCGGGGGTAGAGTATTTATTAGCGCAAGCCTTGGCCAGTTCGGCGGCGGTTTTGTTGAGATAATAGGCTTGATCGGCTAAATCGTACTCGGCTAAAACTATCGAGGTTCCCCCGAAGGTGTCGGTTTCAATCACATCCGCACCCACCGCTAAAAAAGCTTCGTGGACTTTGGCTACGGCACTAGGTTTAGTATGGACAAGATACTCGTTACACCCTTCGTATTCTGCCCCACCAAAGTCCTCGGCCGTGAGATTTTGGCTTTGTAGGGAAGTTCCCATCGCCCCATCAAAGACGAGGACGGGATGTTTGGGTCCGTTGAGGTAGTCGAGAAAGGGGCTATTCATAGAGAGATTTACTGCTATAGCATTTTGAAAGTTTATTCTAATACAGTTACTAGAAATCTGCTATGGTCGGCATTTCAGTGATCAGTTATCAGTGATCAGTTATCAGTGATCAGATTTGAGTTTTCAGTCGAGAAAGCCTATCAATCTAATTTTGTAGAACTAGACGGGCTAAACCAACTCCGGGATAATAATTACCGAGAATTTGTTGATAATCTAGGCCTTTTTCCGCTAATTTATAAGCCCCAGTTTGACTCATACCGCGACCACCGTGGGCCCAAGCGACAATTTCATCGGTGGCAGCATAAAGAGACTCGACTACACCCCCTTTATAACTGAGAATCTGCCCAGCAGTGGCATTAACCGCTTGGTGAGTCGATTGATACTCCGAGCGAATGCCTTTATATACCTGCCAGCGTTGGCTATTGCCCAGATGAAACCAAGCATTAGCGGGGCGGATTATATGTACTAGGGCGTAGGAACGAGCGGCGATCGCCTGTGCCTTTAAAGCGTGCATTGGCGCAGTGGAGTGCATTTCACTACCCACCACACTATAGAGATAGGCCTCTAAATTAACATGATTGACCACTAACAAGCGATCGCCTTGGGCGACAAGGAGGATTTTGCCCCGATACCAACTATCATCCACATAAACTAAACCATCGGCACTGGTGGGCTGCACAAAAATCACCTCTGGCAGCGATAAATCGCCCATTTTTAAGCCATTGGCATCTGGAGTGACCGGTAAACCCTCGTTAGTGGCAATCGTTTTTAAACCGCGACCTTGGCGATCGGTGATCACCGCCGGTCCGTTAACTCCAATCAAAACACTGGCCACATCCCTTTTGATCGCCACGCGAATTTCTATGGCCGGCGGCGTATAATTAGCGGGAACCACTAAGGGTTGTCTAGTCACTGGTTTGGCCGCAGCAGCGGGGGAAGTATTAGGGGAAGTATTAGGGGAAGTTTGAACCGATGGCGCTAATTTTTTCGGTGCCAAGGGGGAAGATTGGGGAGAGGGTGCTGATTTTGGAATCGCAGAAGATTGGGGAGAGGGGGATAGTTTCGGCGATGGTGCGGTTAAGGGGGCGATCGGAGATGGGATAATAGGAGCAGGGGAGGCAGCAGTTTCTAGATTTGCCTGCGGTTGCGGGGTTTCTGGTTTTTCCTTGGCTAAATAAGTTAAGAGAATTGGCGTAAAAGTGGCGATCGACAACAAAGGAACGGCACAATGACGCAGCAGGGAAAAATAGGTACTAGCAGCAAATTTCACTTTAATCACACCATCTTTAATTTTCTTATCTAACTTTATCATTCCCCTCTCAGGCTAGGCAATTCTAGACAAAAACTATCGTATTTTTGAGCTTGTCAGGACAAATCAGGCTGAAATAGTGAAGAAAAGCCGAAAAAATCCTGATAATTTTGATTTATGCCTACTGATTTGTTCCTTTCAGAGCAAATTATACAACAGAGGGAAATAGGAGAGTAACGATTCTGCTGGAGTTATCAACAGTCGTAAAATTAGGTACTGATTATTTTCATACTCAAATTAGTTGACAGAGATGTTTAAGGATTTTGAGAACCTCGTATAAATCCCCTGGATTTCTCATGGCAAATAAACGAGAGGTTCCGTATAAAGGTTTACCGTCCCATAATAATTTAACAAATAAAAACTCGGAACCATTGGTCAACATTCCATAATTAGGACGGTTTGGATGAGGATTGACCATTAAATAAGCTAATAATTGCGGTAAACCTACTTCAACGGAATAAATTACCCGTTTTGATTCAATAATCATTACCCATAATTGCTCTTTTAGAATTAAAGTATCTAACCTTCCTTTAATTATTAAATCTTGCTCTTCTGTAATAATTTCAACGGAATCTTCTGCTTTAATGTGAAAGGGAAATAGATAAAAGTTACCAATAAATAATAATGGGTCTAAAACCGTCATCCTCACCGAAGTTTCCAAAAAGGGAGGATAATTCAATAAGTTAAAATAACCTGTTTTGATTTTATCTAACAATTCTTTTTCTTGGTCAGAGATTGCTTCTATATCTTCCTGCCATTCCCCAAAAAAATGCTCATCTTCTATAAACTCTAGTTGAAAATGATTAATTAAATCTCTGAGAGTGACTTCTTTTGCTTGTAAAAATTGAACCATATTTACCTACTTAATTAACACTTACTTTAATGGTAATTTTCTATTTTTAATTTAACCAAGCAAAATATCGGTTACTGATAGGGTTAACTGCTCTAAATCAGAGAGAACAGTTAAGGATATGGTCTTGTTTTGTTTACCTGCACATCGCTTCGGTTAGCATCGTTCAGGTTTTTATCAGCTGCTTTCGCTCTTCCTACATCATCCAGATTAGCCATCGTCTTCTCCTTAATTTAGAGTACATGAAAGGTTCACTTTGCTATGATTTATCCAAGAGATTTATTGAGATATAAGTAGTTAGGTATTAAAAACTTTATTCCCCCCTTATTTCCCAGGGAAGGGGGGTTAGGTCATTCGGGCGATTTTTCATGTTGGCAAGGTCATATTCTGGTTTCATGGTTTTATTATCGATAATGTTTACTTTCGTTTTTACCCGTAAAAGTCCTCATTTAGAATCTGTTCAGGTGTGAAAGGACAAGCGAGGGGATACTCACTTTCTTGGGGAATACGAATACCAAATTGAGCGCGTTTACCCTGTTTGATGGCGACTTTACGAGCGCTGGAATAGGCTTGTGTGATGGAGATTAAGAGATAAGATTTAAGAGAGGGAGTCTTAAGTAAATCATCTTGAACGCGCTGGCGATGCTCATCTACTGAATTATACCAACTTGCTTTCATTGTCTCAGGAGCATCATGCTGTATCTTTAATTTGAGTAAGTGAATCAACAAGACCATTAAGTTGCTCTCTAAGGCGCGTTTCTCTGACTTACCCAAATCTTTTAACTCCTCAATTAAGTTTTCTATATCCAGTTGTTCAAACTGTCGATTCTGTAATTGATGAATAGTTTGCTCAATCCACAACTGAAGATCTTGTTCGTAAAGTGTTGTGGGATTTTCTTGAATGTCCGATTGTTTTAATAAGTTCATTTGGCTTTGATTAAGTTAACGGTAGATGAATAATTTGGTCTTTATATTTATTATTATACTTGATCTTTACCAGATAGTGTGATCGCATTGGGTTCTTAATTATTGACCTCTCCCCTGAACCCTATCCTACAAGGAAAGGGGAGAGAATTTAGCGAAGAGAGCTTCGACGACAAACTAGGTTGGTTGTCAAGGCTCTAGCCCGAACAAGTTTAACCTGTTTTCTTTAGGTAGTGAGAAGCTAAATGGACATAACCCCATTGCCCAAATTGGGTAACTTATCTAGAATAAGTATATGAAGAGAGGAGGAGACGTGATGGAGTATCAGAATTTTTCGCTCATTAAAGAAGATATTCAGGCTGATGCTTGCGGACGGATTAGCCTTGGGACTCAATGTAGCAACCGTCACTATCGGATACTGATGAATACAAGCGGGGAACTTCTTTTGGTTCCCATGGTGGCGATTCTGGGGGGAGAACTATGGGCTTTTCAGAATCCTAGGGTCCGCGAGTCGCTCAAACGGGGACTCGCAGAAGCCCGCACAGGAAATTTCGCTGAAGAAACAGTCGATTTAGGCGCTATGCTTAAGTTAGCTGAATCTATTCCTGATGAAGTCGAGGAGTAAATGAGTTTCTCTAGCGACTAAAAACGCTATACTCTTAGTAAATTGTCAGCAGATTATGAATAAATCAGTTGAATTAATTTAAATATCGAGGAAGCTAGAAAGAATATGAAAGTTTTTATTAGTCATGCCTTTACTGAGGCTAAGTTAGCTAAGAGAGTTGCTGATTCTCTCAAAGAAGATGGCTTTCAAGTTTGGGATGCTGCTGAAATGTTACCCGGGGAAAACTGGGCTAATAACATAGGTAAAGCCTTACAAGAATCTGAAGCAATGATAGTCTTATTAACACCAGAATCACTGAAGCCTTTTAATGTTGTTTCTGATATTAGTTATGCAATTGGAGAAGAAAAGTATCAAGGTCGTATCATTCCTGTTATTGTCTCTTCCTCAGATAATTCAAACCTAGAACATATTCCTTGGATTCTCAAAAAATTTCCAATGATTTTCGTCCCTAATCTTGAACAAGACAATCAAGAATTGAAAGAAATTACACAGGCACTTAAAAATACGACAAGCTCCGACGGACTGACTCATGAGATACACCACTTTTAGATTTGGCTTGTCTCATCCCAAGCTATGCTTTGTCTAATTTTAACTATAGGTATGAGATGATTCCCCAAGAAGCTTTTCTTTCCCATTCTAGCAAAAATCGAGAGTTTGTCTCTCATTTGGCCAATGAATTACGCCGTCATGGAGTTCCCGTTTGGTATAGTGAAACTAATATTTTAGGCGCACAGCAATGGCATGATGAAATTGGGAAAGCTTTGAGGCGATGTGATTGGTTTATTATCGTTCTCTCTCCTGATGCGGTCGATTCTATGTGGGTAAAGCGAGAACTAATTTTTACTTTACAAGATCAGCGTTTTGAAGATAAAATTTTGCCAATTCTCTATCAACCTTGTGAATATACAAAACTTTCTTGGGTCTTACCTAGCTTCCAAATTATTAATTTTAATGATAATTTTGAAGAAGGATGCCGAGATTTGCTTCGTGTCTTTGGCTTGGGTTATATCTATATCTAGTGGTAGTTTGTAGCGTAACAAACCAATATGTGATCTGGTAATTGATCGATATGTTGATGGAGTTGTTGACGAATATTTGCAGACATAAGCTAAGTTGTTTTAATGATTTACTCAATCTGATTACACTAAACTGCCAAGCGGAGATTGGCGATGAGGGGAAGTTGGAGTTCGTTGTTTTCTTGTAGTCTTTGGGAGAAAAAAGGGATTTCTAGGTTTTCTATTTCTTCGGTTTTTGGGTTGACTCTCACGATAATATCATCTCCTAATTCTTCGGATTCTTGTTCGGTATAGGGAGCGCATTTGTTAATATAGAGAATGTCTCCAGTGGGGTCATATTTAATAATTAGGTTTGCTGCCATTCGGCTCTTCTAGGTTCTGTGTGATAAGTTTAACTTACTATATGATCGATCGATCTTTGTGTCCTTTGTGTCTTTGTGGTTCGTTCCACCCCCTCGCTAGGAGGAATGTATCTTAGAATACATTTTACCCACCAAATCCAAGAGAGCCGCCATTCGATTTGTCCTCCTGTTATAGCGCTACGCGCAAGTCAGAAATCAAAAGTACAACCTGAGAGGGTTTCGGAGATTGTAAATATCCTAACAGCCTTGGCGGTTGTCATAATTATACTAACCTCAAGCCTCAAAGGAATTACTCAACAGCTTCATCGCCGAACACTTCGAGATCCCAAGACAAACCAATATTTCCCCCGTAGGGGCGCAATGCTTGCGCCCAAACAATGATTGCGCTCAAACAATCCCTGCGCCCAAAACCCATTCTAACCCGCCAGCAAACCCCGCACCTCCTCAACCCCAACCCCCAAAATATCAGCCACAGCAACGAAAATCTCCTCATCTTGCGTTTGCTGATAAAGAGCAACAAGACGGGGCAAAGAAAAGGTTTGTACACTGTAACCATCGTTAAATTCTGCCCAAATTTGTAAGGCTTGCAGGTAATAACTTTTGGCTTGGCTCAATTCCCCAACTTCTTGCGCTACTCTTCCCAACTGGTGCAGGGTGCTGGCTTGCTCGTAGCGGGCGCCATATTCAATGAATATCTCAAGAGCTTGCCGGTAGTAGCTTCGGGCTTGCTCCCATTCCCTCAATTCTTGCGCTACGATTCCCAACTGGTGCAGGGTGCTGGCTTGGGAGTAGCGATTGCCATATTCAATGCAGATCTCAAGAGCTTGCCGGTAGTAGCTTCGGGCTTGCTCCCATTCCCTCAATTGTTGCGCTACGATTCCCAACTGGTGCAGGGTTCTGGCTTGGGAGTAGCGATCCCCATATTCAATGTAGATCTCAAGAGCTTGCTGGTAGTAGCTTCGGGCTTGCTCCCATTCCCTCAATTCTTGGGCTACTCTTCCCAACTGGTGCAGGGTTCCGGCTTGCTCGTAGCGGGCGCCATATTCAATGTAGATCTCAAGAGCTTGCCGGTAGTAGCTTCGGGCTTGCTCCCATTCCCTCAATTGTTGCGCTACGATTCCCAAATGGTGCAGGGTGCTGGCTTGCTCGTAGCGGGCGCTTTGCGTGCCTCCGGCAGCGCCATATTCAATGTAGATCTCAAGAGCTTGCCGGTAGTAGCTTCGGGCTTGCTCCCATTCCCTCAATTCTGCCGCTACGGCTCCCAAATTGTGCAGGGTGATGGCTTGCAAAGATTGCTTAGATTGACTGTAACTTTCACTAATTGGCTTGAGTAATTCGAGGCTCTTTTGGTAAATCTCTTTCGCTTTCTGATAATTTTTACTTTGTAAATATTTGCTTCCTGCCTCGACAATTATAGCAATGATTTCTAGTGCCATCTGCCCTTGTTTGGTTTCAGGGGGATAGTTTTCAAAAGTTTCGAGAACGAACTCTAGGAGCTTTAAATTAGCCTGAGTATCTTGGGTTAACTCCAGATAACTATGCAAGCAAGTAATAATACTAAGTACGCTTTCTTGCTGATTGAGGGCGATTTGCAACGCATTAAACAGATTTTCATACTCCCAGCGACAGAACAATATCCCCCACTGCTTCTCTTGCGGATTTTTGGAACCTAGTAAGTCATTATAATAATCTGCCCCTTCTCGGTAATGATTCTTAAAACCCTCCCAAATTGCTGCTTGCGTCTCTGGTGCTAATTCCTTTAATTTCGTCTTCAAAAAGTAGGGAAAAATGGGCTGGATAGTCAATAAACTTGGCATTTCTTCACTCATCGGCGAAAGCAAACCCCAATGAATCGCTTCTTCTATCGCTGCATCAAATTGGTCAAACTGATAGCCTTGTAAAGGTTCTAATTGCTGTAGTTTTTGGCTATAAATAGGAATAACACCCCTGAGAATAAACCCACTAAAAGGTGCTAAACAGAGTAACAACTTCTGCGCCTCCTCCGACAAATTACTGTGGGAATATTCCACACACTTGATGATATTATTAGTCTTATTCTCATCCCCCACATCAGCTAATTCCGCCAACTGTAACCCTTGCCAAATCTCCTCCGGTGACTGTCGCTTCAGATTCGCTAATACCACCTCCATCGCCAACGGATATCCCGCCAACAACTTCATCAAGCGTTTAAAATAATCATCCTTTTTAATCGCATTTTTCCGACTCTTCGCCTGACGTTCTAAAATTCTCTCCGCTAATTCAGTTCTCGACTCTTGGTCTAATCCTTGCAACTGATAGATATTCTCCTTAAAAGTCCTGCGTTGCAGCCAAGTTTCCTCACTGCGAGAACCCAAAATCACCTTCGTCTTTCCCCCGACCAAATTCTTGAGAAATTCGGCGATTTCTTCCCTCTCATTCTCCGGTAAAGTATTCTGAATTGCTAACGGTTGTCCCGTCACCGACTCCAGATTATCTAAAATGAGAATATACGCCTCACTGCGGAGTTTTTGTTCTAGTTTCCTCACCCGCGCTTTCAGGTTCATCGCTTGGAAACTCGCCTGTTCAAAGCGATTATAAATTCCCTGACCGATTTCATAGATAATCTGTTCTAACGTCCAAGCTTTTTTATCATAACCAAAATAGAAAATATGGGTCGCCCAGTTGGTTTTCTGCCACCATTCTCGTAGATAATTGAGTAAGGTAGTTTTTCCTGTCCCTCCCATTCCTTTGAGTAAAAGTATATTATGTTTCAGCAGCGCCTTTTCCATCTTGAGAATTTCTAAATCCCTGCCGACAAAGCCGTATTCTGGTAAAGGAAAGACATATTGATTGCCGATATGTTCCCAGTATTTTTCCTCCTCTTCTGGAGTAAATGGACGCAAATTGAGATTAATTTTACCGCGACAATAAATCACCGGTAATAACCAATCTTCTAAATCTATTATCGTATTATAATAGGCGCGGCGTTGCTTATTATTGAATAACTCTAACCGTCCTTTTCGCATCGCTTCCGTTAGGTCTTTTCCGTTCAATAATTGCTGATAAATTGGTTTCATCATCAACTTAGCTGCAGAAACCGTCACCGAATATCCCATCGCCACCACAGCTTGCATTCCCGCAGTCATCAAACGACTTCCTAAACTGGTTTCCCGATAGTCTTCTGATTCCTGGGAAATTTGCTTTGCTGACTGACAAGCATTGAGAATACAAATAGGGATATTTTTCCCGGTGAGTAAATTCGCTAATTCCGTCGCTTCTACCGGAGTCGCTTGACCTTTTTCTTCTCCTTCCAGAAACAGAAAAGCTTTTACTCCCTCATATTCTGCTAAATCCTCCAGTCCCCATCCCCTTTGATAGCGCCAAGAGTCCCCGTGAACCTGTCTTTCGTACTGTTCATATTCCATTAATCCGCCATGAACATCGAAATGAATAACATGATAGTATCCTTCTCCCTTCTCATCCAGATGTCTGGTTAGTGATTCATAAGTTCCGGGACGCAAAATATCAATTTTTACTGGTATTTCACTACTATTTACCAGTTCTACTAAAGGACGGGAAATCGTGCGATAGTTAACATCAGATTCCTCATTAGGACGCGCAATCACCACCAGGAGATTGATAGTAGGATAAGTGGCCATTTGCACCGGGACAACTGTAGCCCCTCGACGCTGGCGGGAGATGATACAATCTATAGAAAAGGGACGCGGTAAATCAGGATCTTTCAGCGATTCCCAATGTAAAGCTTGAAATTCTGGCGACTGACTTTCGATAATAATTTGCAGTTGACTTAACTGCTTTCGCAAGTCTCGATATTCCCCATAAGCATTTAAATTAGTCTGGAAAACCTGTTTAAATAGGTTTTCGCCATAGTTTTGGACACTGTTGGCGGCTTTTTGCGCTTTATCCCTGTCTAGGGTGGGAAATACTAACCATTCCTCAAAGTACCATTCTAGTTGTTTTTCTTCTTGGTTAGTAAAGGGGTCAGTAACCGTAATTGGGTAGCTGTTACCGCTATCAAAATTGAGACTAGCAGTAAAGCCACCATCGTTCATTCCTTCTTCGCGGATGGTGAGGACTAACATAGAGATAAGTTGAGAATTGTTCTATTACAACTCTTCAGCAGTTTAACGGTATTATACTGGGAAAAACCTATTGCTTTGAGCCTATGGATGTTCGAGCGGCAGTTGCCCTAGAAGCGGGAAAACCCCTAACTATTGAAACGGTACAATTAGCACCACCGCAAGCAGGGGAAGTGTTAGTAGAAATCAAAGCCACGGGAGTTTGTCACACCGATGCCTATACTCTCTCTGGGGCCGATCCTGAAGGCTTATTTCCCTCAATTTTAGGCCATGAAGGGGCCGGAATCGTGGTAGAAGTAGGAAAAGGTGTCACTAGCCTGAAAGTGGGCGATCCTGTGATTCCCCTATACATTCCCGAATGTCGTCAGTGCGAATACTGTCTCAGCTTTAAAACCAATCTCTGTCAAGCGATTCGTCTTACCCAAGGTCGGGGAGTAATGCCGGATGGAACCAGTCGTTTTTCCCTCGATGGTCAGCCTCTTTATCACTACATGGGAACCTCGACTTTTGCTAACTATACCGTGCTGCCGGAGATTTCCCTGGCCAAGATTCGCCCCGATGCTCCCTTTGAAAAAGTCTGTTATATCGGCTGCGGAGTCACTACAGGTATCGGTGCGGTGATTAATACCGCTAAAGTGGAACCGGGGGCAAAAGTGGTGGTTTTTGGTCTGGGAGGCATCGGTTTAAACGTTATTCAAGGGGCCCGTTTGGTGGGAGCCGATATGATTGTCGGGGTCGATATTAATCCCCAGAAACAAGCTTTAGCGGCAAAATTCGGGATGACTCATTTTGTTAATCCCCAAGAAATTGAGGGGGATTTAGTGGCCTATCTGGTGGATTTAACTAAAGGTGGGGCCGATTATAGTTTTGAGTGTATCGGCAATGTCCAGATTATGCGTCAAGCTTTGGAATGTTGCCATAAAGGTTGGGGTGTTGCCACTATTATCGGTGTAGCCGCGGCAGGCCAAGAAATTAGTACCCGTCCTTTTCAATTAGTCACCGGACGCGTCTGGAAAGGTACGGCTTTTGGTGGAGCGAGAGGCCGTACAGATGTACCAAAAATAGTCGATTGGTACATGGACGGCAAGATTAACATCGATGATTTAATCACCCATGTTCTGCCTCTGGCAAGAATTAACGAGGCTTTTGACCTGATGCGACAAGGGGATTCTATCCGCAGTGTGATTACATTTTGAGCAGGGATAATGTTACATATAGTTAAGAAACACTTGACAAACTCTTAACTATATATGTGTGCCAGTTTCTTGGCTCTCTTTAACTTACTATAGAAGCGATCAATCTTTGTGTCCTCTGTGTCTGGTGTGGTTCCTTCCACTCCTTTGTATTTACTCCGATTTTGTTAAGATATATTGCGGATACCCTGAACTTTAGTAAAGAGAGGAGCTAAATCACCTAGTATTGCGTCCTTTTCAGTGAACAGTGATCAGTAAACAGTGATCAGTAAACAGTGATCAGTAACCAGTGAAAAGACATTAGGAAAGTGCTATTTGAAACCGCTCACTTAATACTGCACACTTAAAAACTCAAATCTCATAACTGATCACTGATAACTGATAACTGATAACTGATAACTGATAACTGATAACTGATAACTGATAACTGATAACTGATAACTGATAACTGA
>NZ_JADBTZ010000346.1:0-3194 GCF_020245885.1 Microcystis sp. M165S2
GTCAGTCTGTAGAGCGACCATAAGACCAGAACAGATTTACTCTGTTAAGGCAGGTGCGGAACCCCGCAAGGGAAAGAAGCAGAAACCTAAATCGTGAGGTTTGGGAATCACCGTCCGTTTACGGCGGTGAGGATGTCAATAACCATTGTCTAACGTCTAGGAACCGATCGCACCGGCAATTTTCCCACCCTGGCAGTTAAAGGGAGCTTGCGTCGAGACTTTGTGCTTCTCCGGGGGTTAAGGGCAAATGAAGACCGCATTCTTGTTTTAAACCCTTGAAACGGGTGTCTCGTTCGTTGCTATCATCGGCGGTTAAAGGCCGACTGGAGTGCCAATCGCCGACGGAGACATAACCCAGATCAAAATAGGGATGGTAGGGAAGATCGTATTTAGTCAGATAGTCGTAGATGGTTTTGGCATTCCAGTCAAGGATCGGTAATATTTTGTAACGTTTGCCCTGTTGATTGACCCATTGGAGAGTTTTGCGGTGGTCGGTTTGGTCGCGACGCAAACCCGCTAACCAAGCGGCGGCCTTTAATTCCTTCAGGGCCCGTTGCATCGGTTCCACTTTGCGGATTTTGTCGTAGAGATTGAGGGAGTCCAGATCGTTATTTGACCACAATTTACCGTGGATTGCTTCCATGCGGGCGGGACTGAGGGGAGATTGATAAACTTTCAGGTTTAAATGGAGGCGTTGGCTTAATTCTTCGGCAAATTGATAGGTTTCCGGGGGAAGATAGCCGGTATCGATCCAAATGACGGGAATATCGGGGATAATTGCGGTGACGAGGTGCAACATTACCGCCGCCTGAATGCCGAAACTGGTACTCATCACCAAACCTTCCCCAAAGGTGGCTTCCGCCCAAGCGACGATTTCCGCGGCGTTAGCGGAGTCAAAACGTTGATTAATTGTAGCGAGGTCGAGGGATAGAGGGTAGGAAAAAGACCGGTCGGCAGTGGGGATGAAGGCAGTTTCTAGGGCCTGTGGATGAGAATTAAGCAAGTGTAAATCTGGCATTCTGGCTAAGATTTAAGGTATTAGTAGCGGCGGATACTGATAGAGTCCAATCTATCCATTAGGGGCTGAGAATAGAGTCAACTCCATCTCCTCCCCTTGAGAAACGTAGGTGAGACTTTCACCTCACACGGCTCCTAGTTTTACTGCTCCATTGTTAGGGATACAGCTTGACACTGGAGAGCCGTTTTATCATCCTGACACTGGCGGTCTAGTAATTGGGGGTTTTTGTATTCATCCTGACCACCGTATTGTTGAGAATGTATATACTGTACTTCTACTATATCTGATGGGGTGAAGTGTGGCCCACACTAGCGACACCTTCCTTTCTCAAAAATCTCTCTGGTTACAATAGACTCAAGTTGGCAGCCCAAACAGTCTCTGGTGACATCTAATTGACCTCGATTAATGATAACCAAGTTAAGCAAGATTGGCAGGAATTGTCGCTAGTTTTTGCAGTTGTTTTTCAATATTGGCCCTTAATTCAGTCCGGGTGATTTCTTTTCCCGTTTGAGCGGTGTGTGCATTTTCCAGAAAAATAATACTATCTACTTTTTCTAGGGCAAATAATTGGAATAAAAGATGGGTTACGGGAATCAGGAGCGTTGATAGGGGTGAATTGGGGGTATTTTGAGCAGATATGGCCATTTTTTCCGTAGCAAAGGCATAGATTACCCTTTTCTCCTGTTGCGGCTGCTGCCGATGGGCTAAGGTGGTTAGTAACCAATCACCCTGGCTATTCTGAACCACATAGTATTGTAAATGTTTTAACTGTCTGGCCACGGCCGCGAGGACGGGATTAACCGCTTCTTCCATGACTACGGTTGCCAGTCCGTAATTGACCGCGTCTCGACTTAAAATATGCAGTTGTGCCTTTAATTTCATGGCTAATAATGTCTATAAACTAATCGATATTGACCATTCCTACCAGCGATGAGCGGTTTTTCTGCCAGGACAATTTTAGGCGTTGCTGATTTGAGATCTGAATCCTCTTTGCTGGGATTTTTAAAACCTAGACCCAAACTAACTTTGGCACGGGAACCTGCACAGTTGCCATTCATCCCTTGATTCAGCAACGCTATTTAAAATTGTCGTCGTGAAAAGATGAGGATGGAGATGCCCAATAATAGACCAGTATAAACGAGACTGTAGAGGGCATTACCGATTAAGACATCAGCACTAGGCAGCAAACCATAAACGGCCTCGTTTCTAAAATTCAATCTCTCTAAATCTGGGAGAATTAGATAAATATTTTTGGTGATAGCGAGGATATTGGGATTTTTGCTGATTATACCCAATTGGATCAGATCTTTGCTGATGTGACCCATTAGATAGACCCCAAAAGTCATTAACGTGGCTATAATCGAACTGGTAAATACCCCAAAAGCGATCGCCACGGCCGCGATGAGAATTAATTCCAAACCGAGATAGAAAACCGAGACAATCAGGGGTAAAGGTTGAAAAGATACTTTCATCCCCAGCAACATCAGCAAGTAAATCACCAACATTACCCCCAACATCACCGCTAAAACCCCGGACAAACCCAAGTGTTTACCGAGGATAAATTCGGCCCGACTCAGGGGTTTGGGAATCAAAACTAAAATAGTTCTCTTGTCAATTTCCTTATTAATTAGCCCTGTACCCACAAAAACCGCAACCATTACCCCTAATAACCCGATAGCGGCTAATCCCAAGTCAAGAAAGATTTTCTGATGGGTTCCCACCGCAATTTCCGGTAATAAACGCAAAGCGAAGGCCATCAACAGGGCAAAAAACCCGATAAAGTAAAGAATTCGATCGCGAATAACCTCGCGAAAACCATTAGATGCGATCGCCCAGATTCTCAGGATGCTGATACCCATAGCCTTTCATCGAAAATTTTGGGTCTGAAACCCCGTCGTAGAACGACGGCTTTACTGTTAAATATTAGCACATTTACAAAATATATGCCAGAATGTGAAATATGGAGAAAGCCTATTCTTACCGATGATTTTACCCCACACCCGAACAAGAGTCGCTATTGCGGCGCACTTTGGGCTGTATAAGATTAGTTTACAATAAAGGCTCTTCGGTAATTGTTATGCAAATAATTAACTTAAAATAAAATTCGATGAGAGTGCCTACGCCTAAAAGTAGCTGAAATCTATACAGGGAGACACTTAAGGCACAAATAGGTTAA
>NZ_JADBTZ010000347.1:0-4462 GCF_020245885.1 Microcystis sp. M165S2
CCCTAAAATAGCGCAATCCTAATCATTACTGATTAATTTAAGATGTTTCCTTGGCGAACCCTTCCACTCTCTCCCTGATGGGCTTTTTCCGGATTCATCAATAAAAAACGGAGAATACTTGACAAATTCGGGGGGGGGTAGAGTTATGATGCTTATTACTATTAAGCAATGATTTATGGGGTATAAATAGCAATTTTTACCCATTCTTAAACTTGCAATCAATCAAAAATGACTAATCAACTGCTAAAAGCCCTTTGCCTTCCTGCGGTGACTTGTGCCGTTTTCAGTGCCATTCCCGCCCATGCCGCTATTTTTACCGCTACCTATACGGATACTGTTTCAGCAAACTTTGGTGTCGATAACGTTACTGTCGGTGATACTGCGGTTATTCGCTTGCAAACGGCAATAAATGACCAATTATCCTGTAAGGAAGGTTTAAAAGCCTTCCTTTTTGGTTAGGGATAAAGGCACTCTCGCTTATTGAATTTTGGGACATAATGGATAAGTAGCTAGACACAATTAATTACACATATCTAATACTAAGTAGGTAGGTATTAAAAACTGTCAGATCCCCCCGCCTATCGGCACCCCCCTTATTAAGGGGGGCAGGGGGGATCGAACCTAAAATCCATTTTTAATTTAATTATAACCAGCTACTTAAATCCGTTGAGTATAGGCTACTTATCAGGATAGGCAAGAGGCAAGAGGCAAGAGGCAAAAGGAGGAATAGATAATCAGTCTTTAATAACTGGATTTAGTATAACTAGGTTTTATAACTTGTAAGATCGATATAACCTTCCTTGTCAAAAGAATACCAATCTTTCATCTGGGCATCGGGATTAAGAGGCCAATTATTGGCGAATCTTTCCACCAAATCGGGATTACTGATATAGGGGCGACCGAAAGCAATTAAATCCGCATCTCCTAACTGAATAGCGGCTTCAGCAGTTTCTTTGGTATAACCACAATTGCCGATTAAAGCACTATTAAAAACAGCCCGAAACTCGGATAAAAGCATCGGTTGACCCTTTTCATGAAAACCAAAAGCCAAGCCATCTAGCAGATGCAAATAAGCTAAATTATACTCATTTAATCTTTGGGCAACATAGAGAAAAGTTTCTCGAAAATCCTCGGAACCCATGTCATTATAAACCCCATTGGGAGATAGACGCACCCCCACCCGATGACTGGGAAAAACAGTTAAAATTGCCTCGACTACTTCCTGTAAAAAACGATAGCGATTTTCCCAACTGCCACCGTACTTATCCTGACGCTGATTAGTGGCCGATTGTAGAAAAGTATCGATTAAATAACCATTAGCTCCGTGAATTTCTATCCCATCAAACCCCGCTAATTTTGCCCTCTGAGCGGCCTTGCGGTAATCTTCGACAATTGCGGGGATTTCCTCGGTTTCTAAGGCTCTAGGGGTCTCGTAGGGCTGTTTGCCGATGGGTGTATGCAACTCCCCCTTAATCTTAATTGCGGAAGGGGCAACGGGTAAAGCCCCATTTTCCTGAAAACTAGAATGAGAAGCGCGACCACAGTGCCACAATTGACAGAACATTGGTGTTCCTTTTCTTTGGGCGATTTTTGTCACCATTTGCCATGCTTGCGCTTGTTCATCGGTGTAGATACCGGGGGTATTTTGCCAACCGTTAGCTTGGGAAGAAATTACCGTCGCTTCCGTAATCATTAATCCTGCGCTGGCCCTTTGCCGGTAATACTCGGCCATTATCTCATTGGCCAGACGTTTTTCTCCGGCTCGCGCTCGCGTCATGGGAGCAAGCACAAGACGATTTTCTAAGTTTAAATCTCCCAATTTAAATTGACTTAAAAGAGCCAGGGAAGTAGTGAAGGAAGTCATCGAATTTGCCGATAGAGGATTTAGGTTAATTTTACCGCAATTAGTTAAAACCAGACAATCACATCCAAGGATGATTGACTGGCTATCTGCGAGATTGTCCCTCTCCTAAGTTAGGATAATTAATCGGATCAACTAGCTGACTATAATTGATCTTGGTCATAAATCTGACTATAATTACCAGTTATTGAATTTATTCATCGTCCAAAATTAAAGAGACATAAACCATATTTTCTGGTGGTTGACTCATGATAAATGTCTTAGCAACTTCGGCATCATAAATATTGCTTAAATCTAAAGAGATAGGAACCTAAACTATCCGATCGCCCAAATAATACCACAGATTTACCTGTCCCCAGTTATGGATGAGGGGACTACCCCCATTCCATCACCTCCTTGACCATTTCTCTCAAGTCATCGTTCTTATTTTTTCCCTCCCGCTTGTCATAAAGACGAAAATTGATAGGAGAAAATTTCTTGTCCAATTCGGTAAAAATAGTGTAATTACGCTTATCTTTACCTGACCAGAATAGTCATTGTGGAGATGTCTAGTAACTGGTGTTTTGCCGATAAAACAGACTTTCTAGGGACTAAAACGAAATCATTACTCTTCGGTGCTTGCGAATTGTAAGAGGGTTTTTCAAAATCAGAATTTTTTATTAAACCTACCCAAAAATACCCAAAAGATGCAGACAGCCCCTACAGCGCGTTGATAAAAATGAAAAAAACCGAGTTTTTAGCAAGGATCGTGCATTTAATTGTGCTAATCTCGAAAAAATTGCGTTTTTTTTACAATTTATTTAGAACTAATTTATTACTAAAAAAAGATGTTAAAAAAGTCTTGATCAACTTGGGCTTTGTGGCTAGTATGTAAAGCATATAGCTTCTTCGTTGGAGACACCTGAATGAAAGCCCTATTACTGTGGCCGCTGATGCCCAACTCCTTTTGGTCCTATCAAGAGACTTTAGATCTAGCCGGCTTGAGATCAACCAATCCGCCTCTGGGTTTAATTACGGTGGCGGCCCTGTTGCCATCGGATTGGGAAATCCGGTTTGTTGATCGCAATGTCCGATTGGAAACGGCTTCGGATTGGGAGTGGTGCGATCTGGTAATCATCTCCGCCATGATCATTCAGAAAAAGGACTTTCAAGAATTGATTGCCAAAGGGTTGCAGTTGGGTAAAAAAGTGGCTGTGGGTGGGCCTTACCCCACCTCCTATCCAGAAGTTGCCCAAAAAGCTGGGGCAGATTACCTGATTCTGGATGAAGGAGAACTGACAATCCCTCTGTTCCTGGCGGCCCTGGAGCGGGGTGAACCGAGTGGTGTCTTTAGAGCCAGTGAGAAACCTGATGTCACCATGACACCGATCGCCCGCTATGATCTGCTAGATCTGGATGCCTATCTGGCGATTACCGTGCAGTTTTCTCGCGGTTGCCCCTTTCAATGCGAATTTTGTGACATCATCAACCTCTATGGCCGCAAACCGCGCACCAAAACCCCAGAACAAATGTTGGCTGAGTTGGAGACGTTATACCAACTGGGCTGGAGGCGCTACATTTTTGTGGTGGATGACAACTTCATTGGCAATAAGCGGAATGCCAAGGTGTTTCTGCGGGAGTTGATCCCTTGGATGGAACAACACCAGTATCCCTTTAAACTGATTACGGAAGCTTCCCTTAATCTGGCCGAAGACAGCGAACTGATCGAGTTAATGGTCAAGGCCGGCTTTGTGCTGGTGTTTATGGGGATTGAGACCCCAGATACCGATAGCTTAATGGGCATTAACAAGGTTCAAAACACCCGCCAATCCCTGATCGAATCCTGTCACAAAATTACCCGCATGGGGCTGCAGATTATGTCAGGCTTCATTATCGGTTTTGACAATGAGAAACCGGGCGCAGGGCAGCGGATCAAAGAGTTTATTATGGAGGCGAGTATTCCCCAGGGGCAGTTTAGCCTGCTCC
This sequence comes from Microcystis sp. M165S2, assembly GCF_020245885.1. NCBI lineage: Bacteria > Bacillati > Cyanobacteriota > Cyanophyceae > Chroococcales > Microcystaceae > Microcystis > Microcystis sp. M165S2. The sequence continues at coordinate 3,827 of NZ_JADBTZ010000347.1, forward strand.
AGGCACTGAAAAATACCGCCCTGTGGAATCGCCTGCAACGGGAAGGTCGTCTGGTGGATGGCATGGGCACTATCCATCAGGGAGCCATGATGAACTTTGAGCCAACTCGCCCGGTGGAAGAGATTACCGAAGAATACATCGACGCTTTCTGGGAAATCTACGATCCTGTTAACTACCTGAAACGAACCTTCAACCATTTCCTGATCATGGGGGGATGGCGCGGCAAATCGAACCGTAAATTAGATTGGCAACAGTGGCAATTGTTCCGTTCCTTGCTCTGGCGGCAGGGGATTGTCCGACCGACGCGGTTCCGTTTCTGGTGGCAACTGGCGGTGATTGCTTCGGTCAAGCCCCGTCTGGTAGAAGAGTATCTAGCCACCCTAGGGATAGGTGAGCATTTTTTTGCCTATCGCTATGAAGTAAGAGAACAATTACTAAAACAACTAGCCGATTTGAACCAACAGAAAGCAAGGGTAGCCCAGCTGGAAAAAACGCTCAAAAACTAGACAATATCGCAGACGAACAGTCATTTATCCCTAAACAGCGCTCTTGAATCCTACCCCAAAGTAGAGCAACAAAAAGCGCGTGGGGTTGTTTGACTGTCCAATCATACTAAATCCGTTGAGTATAGGCTAC
>NZ_JADBTZ010000348.1:0-11140 GCF_020245885.1 Microcystis sp. M165S2
TCCGAAAGTCCTTGACTTGTTTCAGTTTTTCTATTAAGCTCAACATATATTTTAAAAGTTGGCGGTCACTTTTCATTTTACCTGACAGTGATCGCTTTTACTTTTGATATTCTGATGGGAGAATGAAACAGCCCTAGGGTTTGGGGGGTTCTACCCCCCAAAAGCTTGGATTGATTGATAAAATCGGAAGTAATACCCAATTTTAGCAGAGAGTTTCCCTTTAAAAATCCCAGCTTAGTAGATTTACAAAAATGAGATGCACCAAGCAGGTTTACCAACCCACCCCTATAACTGATTTAGAAAAACCAACCGTAGGAATGAAGGCCTTTACCTAAAAGATTCACCCCCAAATAACATACCCAAACCACAACAAAACCACTGGCCGCTAGAATAGCTGGTTTTCTGCCCTGCCATCCCCGGGTAATGCGCGCATGGAGATAAGCGGCAAACACTAACCAAGTGATTAGCGCCCAAGTTTCTTTCGGATCCCAACTCCAATAGGAACCCCAAGCTTCATTCGCCCAAACTGCCCCGGCGATGATACCGATAGTGAGAAGGGGAAAACCGAGACCAATGACGCGATAACTGATATTATCGAGGGTTTCCGCCAAGCTGAGACGTTGGGGCGAAAGAGTCGCCATCGCTGTTAAGGTGGGAGTTAAAAGGGCGGTTGGGCCACCGTTAGCCGTTTCCAGGAAAATTGGGGCGGAAAGAGTGGTAGATAACTTATTTTGGAGACGATAGGCTCCCGTACCCACGGAACTGCCTTTTAACTCGATATTTTGACCTCTAGTGACGATCAGAAAAGCGATCGCCATCAGGGAACCCACCATCAAAGCAGCATAACTTAACATCATGACGCTAACGTGCATCATCAACCAATTCGATTTTAAAGCCGGAACCAAGGGCGCCGAAGTTTGCATTTCCCCGGGTAAGGACAAAGTGGCAAAAGCGGTAATCACCATGGCTACAGGAGTCGTCACCACCCCCACCAGGCGACTGCGGCTAGTGTACTCAGCAATTAAATGAACCGCAGTTACACCCCAAGCGAGAAAGAATAAAGATTCGTAAAGATTGCTAATGGGGAAATAACCCGCTTCTAACCAGCGCGCCCCCAATAAAGCGGCGATACAGAGGTTAGCGATGGCCACTCCCGTGCTGCCTAAGCCGGGCAACAAAGGTATGCTAGGAAAGGCTGCCCCGGCCCAATAAACCAGCATGGTTAAAAACAGGACTAAAAAAGAAGTGTTATCGAGAAAGTTCTCTAAGCTAACTAAATTCATGGGATTTCTCTCGTTTGTCGCTCGCTCGCTACCAAGTATTCCATCCTCTATCCTATCCCATCGGTAAGGCGATCGAGACAGGGAATTGTTAGCATGGACTTTGCATTTTCACTCTCACCCACCCTAAAAATTATGGCTAATCAAGAAGATAATAAATTTTCCTGGTCGCGTTTGCCTCTGTTAGGCAAAATCCTGATCATTTGTTCTGGTGTTGCCGCTTTAGGCTATTTTTTTATCCCTCGTCCCTCAGAATTGTCCAATATTCCCCTCGAACCCTACAGCGAATTTATCAGTAAAGTGGAACGGGGCGACATCAGTAAGGTCAGAATTGGCAATCAAGTCATCTTTTATCAATTAAAAAATCCTTTAGAATCCCTGCCTATTCCGGGTAATCCCCCCGTTAATCCCCCAGAATCAAGTAATCCCTTTCACGGTGATTCTAGTTCTCTGGGCAGCAAAACAAGCAGTAATCTAGTCTCCGGACGAGTTTTTGCCACGATTCCAGTCGATAACCCCCAATTACCCCAACTATTACAGCAAAAAGGCGTAATCTTCGAGGCGATTCCCGTGGCCGCAAACAGTTGGATCACCACTCTCCTCGCTTGGGTGGTTCCTCCCTTAATTTTAGTCGCCGCCATGCAGTTTCTGTTCTATCGCAACGATGACACCCGTAAATCGCTGCTTTTTAACAAAAATCTCGCTAAAGTTTACGGAGACGACGAAAAATATCCGATTACCTTCAGTGATGTGGCCGGGGCCGAGGAAGCAAAAACCGAGTTAAAGGAAATCGTCGAATTTCTCAAGGATGCCGAGCGCTTTAATAAAATTGGGGCGCGTATTCCTAAAGGTGTTCTCTTAGTCGGACCGCCGGGGACGGGAAAAACCCTCTTAGCAAAAGCGGTCGCGGGAGAAGCGGGAGTGACTTTTTTGAGCATTTCGGCCTCGGAATTCGTGGAGTTATTTGTCGGTACTGGGGCAGCCCGGGTGCGGGATCTATTTGCCCAAGCGAAGAAAAATGCCCCTAGCATCATTTTTATTGATGAATTGGACGCGATCGGTAAATCGAGAAGTTCGGGATCGGGAACTAGCGGCAGCAATGATGAGCGCGAGCAGACTTTAAACCAACTTTTGACAGAAATGGACGGTTTTAGCCCCAAAGAAGCCGTCGTCATCGTTTTAGCCGCCACCAATCGCCCAGAGACTCTTGATGCCGCTTTATTGCGTCCGGGGCGCTTTGATCGCCAAGTTCTGGTGGATCGTCCCGATTTAGCGGGAAGATGGGCAATTTTACAAATATACGCCGAACGAGTCCAGATGGGTGAAGATGTTAACCTCAAAGCGATCGCCACCCAAACCCCCGGTTTTGCCGGGGCCGATTTAGCCAATCTCGTCAATGAGGCTGCTCTCTTGGCTGCCCGTAATAATCGGGAAAAAGTCAGTCAAATTGATTTTAAAGAGGCGATAGAAAGAGTTATCGCCGGTTTAGAAAAGAAAAGTCGGGTTTTATCGGAAAAAGAAAAGAAAATCGTCGCTTATCACGAAGTTGGCCATGCTTTAGTCGGTGCAGTTATGCCGGGAGGTGGTCGGGTGGAGAAAATTTCCATCGTTCCCCGGGGTTTATCCGCTTTGGGTTATACCCTGAAAATTCCCACGGAAGACCGTTTTTTGATGACAGAAACCGAATTTAAAGAACAAATTACTATGTTATTGGGCGGTCGGGCAGCCGAAGAATTAATCTTTGGCAGTGTGACTAATGGCGCTTCCGATGATTTACAAAGGGCGACGGATATTGCTGAAAGAATGGTGACAATGTATGGTATGAGTAAATCCCTCGGCCCCCTAGCCTACGATAAAACAGGACAGGCTAATTTTTTAGGTAATAATCAGGGTAGTCCCAGGCGTTCGATCGGGGAAAATACGGCCAAAGCGATCGATGAAGAAGTTAAACAAATTATCGACGCTAGTTACCAAAAAGCCCTAGCAATTCTCAGTCACAACCGCAATTTATTAGAGTCGATTGCCACTAATCTTTTGACCACTGAAGTAATCGAAGGAGAAGAATTGCAAGAATTCTTAAACCAAGCGCAAATGGTCTGATCAATCCTCATAAATAGGGTTTGCTGAAAAAGTTTTTCGTGGGGACAGGGTGTGGGGTGTGGGGTGTGGGGAAGTGGGGAAGTGGGGAAGTGGGGAGAACAAAGCTGCCTTTTGCCTTTTGCCTTTTGCCTCTCCTCATAACTAGGGTCTGCTGAATAAATAGTCGAGAATATCTAACTTAAGGAGAGGGGAGGATCAAAGTATTAGAAAATTGATATTTCCCTGCTTTGACGGTTAATTTGCCCTCTTTCCATCCCAAAGAAACGGGAGAGTTATCTCGACTTAAACTGTTATAAAGGGCGAAATTTTTTGACCAATCGTGCTTTTGACCGTTACGAATTAACATCGGCAGTAGATTGATTTGATTATAGGTAAATTGTAAACTCTGCCCTTGACTGCCTTTAAATAAAACCCTGCCTTGGTTAATTTGAGTTAAATTTACTTGACTTTTTTGCTTAAATATGCTCTTGAAATTCTCATAACTACCCTGGGTTGCCGCTTCCCCCACTTCCAGAGCAAAACCCGCATAATTGTTACCTGTGGGTAAAGCTTGGTAGGTATTATCATCGGGATAAGGGGAATTAGGAATCTCGATCATTTCAGGAGAAGAAAGATTTATTAATCTCAGGGCTAACCAAGTTTTTTCTAATTGAATAAACCAGATATTATCATCTTTTTCTACCTTGGCAGTTTTCGGTAATTGCCAGAAAAAAGCTTGGTCTGCTGGACGTAACCAGATTAAAAGATTACGATATTGTCCGATTTCATCCCCAGGATTTTTGCCCGGTTTTACGCCATTTTTGCCAGTGTTAGCCACAAAAAAATCCACACCTTTATGTTGATTAAAGGCCATTAATTTAAACGGGGCCACATCGCCATCGGGGAAAGTTCCCACCAGACTACCCATTTGATAACTAGCCCCGATAAATTGAGTTTCCCAATAACCCGGACTTTGATTATTGCCCGGTTTCCAGTTTTCATACAGGGGTTTACTGGCGAGAATTTCTACCGGTTTATTAAAGTTTTTTCGGGCTAATTCCATCACTGCCAAAGGAGGACGATAACCACTGGTAATTAGATAAAAAGAGTCCAATTCCGGGCGATTATTGGGGACGGGAGTATCACCAAAGTATAGCCAAAAAGTGCGTGATGCGTGCGATCGCATTACCCCATGGCCATCACCATAATCGCGTTTTACAGGACCACCCCAACCACCGCGATAATATTTAACACTAGCGGCCATAGATAACCAATCTAAGGCCATTTTTGCCCATTGTTTAACTTCCGTATCTTGAGCAAAATCGTAGAGATTGAGATAGGGAGCAAAGGTATGACCGTGATAAACTTCTGAATCCCATTCTCCCATACCGATGTTATATAAAGCTGAAACGTAACGCTTAATTTTACTTTTATAAATTTGACGAGTTGCCTCATTTCCTGTTTCTTCGGCCATCAGATAAACCGATGTTTCGCGCATCGCTCGCAGGTTATCAGTATTGCGACTATCTACCCATAAACCCCGTCTTGTTATACTCCAATCATTACCCGTTCCTTGGCCAGTACCATGGATAGGATGGGGTCGTTGTAAAGGGTCGGTTTCTGTCCAAATTTTCGCCGCATTATACATTCTCTGACGATAAACTGGATCGAGATATTTTCCGAGAAGAAAATACTTTCTAATTTGTCCTTTTAGGGTAAAAGAAAAATAATAATCTATATAATCGGTGTGGGCCTGTTCCCGTTTTTGTGGGTCATCCTGCTGCAGGAAATCTAGGGCTTTTTGCCGGTTTCCTGCCAAGAAATCAAACATGGCCATAGGATAGGATCTTTTCTCGTTTTCTCCCCACAAATTGCCATAACTTTCTGCCTTAGCAAAATGGTTAATAACTTGCTTGGCCCTTTGTTGAAATTCTGCCTCTAATTCCGGTGTCCAATCGTTAAGATATTGGGGGTTAACTTCGGCAACGGGGAAGGAAGCGATCAAGTTTTGAGAAACAGAATAGAGGGAATTAAAGCCCATAGTAAATAGGGCAATTATTACCGCTAAAATTAGATATTTAATTCTAGATCCAATCGTCATCTTCGGCAAATTCATCGATGTTTCCTTGATTTTCTGGGGACTGAGGTTGATTTTCTTTATCTAATTGTAAAGGAACTGGTTCAGGAGGGATAATTTCTGGTAATAATTCTTCGGGTTTTTGACCATCTACCTCCACCACAATCATTTCTGTGACGGGAAACCAAAGTATGCGGCCTTGATCGTCACAAACCGTCAGCGATCGAGATTTATCTGGATTCTCCATGGCGAAGAAATCTCCTAACATTTTAGTGGGTAAAATATTCTTACTTTCACCCCCACTAACTCCTAAGAATATATATTCGTTACCTGTGGTTAAATGTTGGACAATAATCGCCATAGTTAAAAAATTCAGTCAATGAAATGTACTTATTGATAGTTGACTTTTGAATGATAGCTTTCAGCCTTAAGCTTTCCACTGATAACTGATTACTGATAACTGATAACTGATAACTGATTACTGGTCCTTGTTTGTCGAACCGGCGCCGCGGTATTTGAGAGATGAGGAGCGAATTGGGTTAGCCACCGTGGGATTATTGGTGATTTTAACCTCCGCACCGCGATATTTACCCCCTCGCTCCTTGACAGGAGCCTCGGTGACTGTTGGCTCGATATAGGTGGCGCCACGATACTTTTTCTCGCCGGCGGTTTCTGGAGTGGGGACGGGGAGATTCTTCTGCTCTTCTCGTCCTTGCCATAAAAAGGTGACGACAATCACAACTGTCAAGAGAATTAATAGCTGAATCTGCCAAGGAGCTAAAACCAGACTCAACACTAAACTAATTACCGTGGCGGCACTGGCGAGATAAGCGATCTCATCGCTGGACTTCTGCCAGAAATAGGCAGCCAAGGCAGCGGTGAATAGTGGTAATAAAAACGAATAGGACATTCTGGGTACACCTTGTCACGCTAGTGAACCGATCTCTCTATTATTACCTCCCTAGCTTCGATCGGCGAAAAATATTAACTTAGCTTATGTTACATATAAGTTTTATCTTGTCAATTCTTCTTTACAATTCGTAAAAATGCTGTTACATTTATTTACATGAGCTAAAAGTTAAAGCAAAACAGCCAAGACACCAAGCTGGTTCAGATTGTCTCGGAGAGTATCGGACAGCTGATGATTCCTTTAGTCTGAGACAACGGTGAAAAACTGGGCTGACTAGCTTAAAAAAGTTTTCGGGGTTTGGGTTTGCCCCATTGACAGATTTGCTTGAGTTCTCCTACATAACTTAGCGCTACCTCGGCTGGACACCGAGGTTTTTTATTTGGTTACAGCGTTTTCGACCAAGTAATACTAAATCCTGTTTAAAAGGTATAGGAGAGTGGGGTGTGGGGAGCAGGGAGTGGGGAGCAGGGAGAAACAATTGATAACTTGAGGGTTAATCACACTATTAAAAACGGATTTGGTATGAAACGTAGATACATTATTACTATCTAACAATTAATTGAGATTACCTACTTAATTAAAAATTAACTTCATTTTGATGTACAGAATCCAAATAAAACTTGATTACATCTTCCGATGTACCCTGACATTGCAACTGACCTTTATTTAGCCAAATTACTTGGTTACAGGACTCTTGAATTAAAGTCAAATCGTGGGAAACTACTAAAATAGTGGCGTTAGAATTCCAGAATTTTTTTAACCGTCGTTTACACTTATTTTTAAAACTTTCATCCCCGACGGAAAGGACTTCATCAAGAATAAGAATATCGGGGTGAACCTCCGTAGCGATCGCAAATCCTAAACGAGCCACCATCCCGGAAGAAAGAGATTTCACCGGCGCTCCCATATATTCTTCTAACTCAGCAAAGTCAAGGATATCTTTGGTTTTTTCCTTCATTTCCTGACGAGAAAATCCCAGCATTACCCCATAGAGAATAATATTATCTTTTACCGGTAAATCTGGATCAAAACCCGCTCCTAATTCAATTAGAGAGGCAATTTGTCCCCTGACTCTTACCTGTCCCTTTGTTGGTTCCAGAATACCACAAATGACTTTTAAGAGAGTAGATTTTCCTGCGCCATTAGCTCCAATGATACCTAATTTCGCTCCGGAATTAATGACTAAATCTATATCATCTAGAACTAATTTTTTGGCAGGTTGACGATATTTACCTTCAAGAATAGAGAAGATTGTCCTTTTTAGATCGTAGGAGAATTCTTCTTGAGTACGTCTTTCGAGAGACACTTGATCGAGTCGAATTACTTCTGTCATTTATAATAAATCCATAAATAAATGTCGCCAGAGTCGGAAGCAAGTCCAACCAATTCCTAAGATGATGATCCCACCGAATAGAGATTGAAAAATCAAACCAAAATCCGGTAATCCGGGGGAAAGGGACAATTGGCGAATACTTTCGATTACCGGCAATAATGGGTTTAATAGGAGGAATGGTTTTACGGAGGGAGGAATAATTTCCGGGGGATAGAAAATCGGGCTGCTAATCCAAGCGACAAAACAAACAATTTCGTAAAAATAGGGTAAGTCTCTGAAGAAAACGTAGAGGGTACTGACAAAAAAACCCACTCCCGTGCAAACCATAGAAAGACCGATCACGGGAAAAATCAGAGCAATTACATTAATTAAACTTTGAGATTTCCAAAGAGTTACTATAGCCAAAAGGGGAAAGATACTAATAGCAAATTGAAAAATATTTGCCACTACCATCGAAACGGGAAAGATGCTAACCGGCAGACGAATTTTATTTAGAATACTGCCATTACCAACGATACTAGGTAAAGCTTGGTTAGTGGAAGCATTAAAGAAATTTATTACTACTAAACCGGTGAAAGCCGCTAGGACATAGTTAACTATAGAATTATCAAAATAAGAGGCGAAAACCGTGCCGAAAATTGCCGTGTATAGTGCAGTCATAATCAGGGGATTTAACAAGGACCAGTAAACCCCCAGAAAAGAACCCCGATAGCGTCCCTTGAGATTACGTTCCACTAAAACACTAAGCAACTCGTAATATCGCCGCGCTGTTGACCATCTAGTTTTTGTCTGGAGATCGGTCATAGGGATAATTGTCATCTCGTCAGTATTCAGTGCTTTATTCTAAACGATTACCGTCAATTTTGTCTATCGATCGAGAGGGGACTCTAGTTTTTATCCAGTTCCCGACGACTCTCCCTCTCGGGAAAAAGTTCCCTTCCTAGGCCATTTATCTGGCTCAAAAAGCTTAAAACCCGCTAAAAGCCTCTTTTTTTAGGGTTAAACTCGGTTTTTAGGGACAGCCTCAGCTAATTGACCTAGACTCTAGCAGGTTTGACAATAAAATAGACATCAGATAAAAGCCAAGAAATGCCGATTTAAACACAGCTAATCTCAGAAAAACCGGAGTCAAAAACCGATAACTGAACAACTTCCTAACAGCCAAACCAAGAATTTAATCTAATTTATGTCCCGTCAGTTCCACAAAGATATCTTCGAGGTTGGAAGGGCGACACATTACGCCAGTTTTATCGCTCAAACTGTCAAGATAGGCATTGGCATCAGCCACGGTGGGGAAGAATTTATAATCGATTTTATCGCCAACTTGTTTGATAACTAAACCCTCGCCATACTTAGTGCGAAAATCCGTTAGAGTTCCTAATTCGATTAATTTGCCCGCATCCATAATACCAATTCTGCCCGGTTTTCCCGTGGCGTTATCCTGACAGAGAAATTCCACTTCTTCCATGTAGTGAGTGGTTAATAAAATTGTCATTCCTTGCTGGTTTAAATCGCGAATTACTTCCCACAAACGACGACGATTTTGGGGGTCTAAACCGACTGTCGGTTCATCGAGAAAGAGGATTTTTGGTTCGTGAAGAAGAGCGCGAGCAATCTGTAAACGTCGTTTCATCCCTCCGGAAAGAGTTTTGGCAAGGGCAGATTTTCGATCGCTTAAACTGACATAATCTAAATAGCGATCGATTAATTCCTGTCTCTGGGGATTGGGGATATGGTGCATCCGGCCGTGAAATTCCAGATTTTCCCAGACGGTTAATTCCCCATCAACGCTAATCTGTTGCAAGACTACCCCGATATTTCTTTTCACCTGATCGCGGTATTTTTTCACATCATACCCCGCCACTGCGATTTCTCCTTGACTTGCTTCGGTGAGGGTGATAATCATGCGGATTGTCGTCGATTTTCCCGCACCATTGGGACCGAGTAAACCAAAGATTTCCCCTTTTTCGATGGTAAAGGAAAGCTCGTTAACTACTGGGAGATTGTTATAGATTTTAGAAACGCGATCGAGAGCAATAGCGGCGGTCATAGTTACAAAAGTTAATATTCTAGCTATGGATTAGTGTAGCCGAATTAGCCTAACTCGACTCCGATTTGATCGGGAGCATCTCGCAGTGGTCATATCGACTGTGGTTTTATATCGTCACAATCAGATTAGAATACGGATAAAAAATTTTGACTTTGCTGGTATCAGATGCGAGTTTTTGTGGCGATTCTCTGTTTATATCTAGGAATAGGGGAATTTTTCCTCCATCCCCCGATTAGTCTGGGCAATTCCCGTACCGCAACCACGGCAACCCGAACGGAAACCCGTTTGCTGCTGAATTTAAAAAAAAGACGGGTTTTTGTTTACCAAGGACAGAAAATAATCGCTTCTTACCCAGTGGCGATCGGTCGTCCGGGTTGGGAAACCCCAACGGGACAATTTAGGGTGATTCAGATGGTGCGGGAACCGGTCTGGGAACATCCTTTCACTGGGCAACTGGTGCCATCGGGAAAAAACAACCCTTTAGGGGCGCGTTGGATCGGATTTTGGACCGATGGTGCGAATTTTATCGGTTTTCACGGCACACCGCAAGAAAATCTCATCGGCCGGGCCGTCTCCCACGGTTGCGTCAGGATGCGCGATCGAGATATAAAGGCTTTATTTGAAAGGGTACAAATCGGCACTTCAGTGATAGTAATCGCTCAATAGAAACAATGGGACAAAATGTCACATTTACCAACACTTTACCCCCATGATGTCGAGAGAGCCGTCTTCAGGCGTAATTTAGATAGTCAACAGTTTAAAATGAAAGAAACTAAGCTAAGAGGATAAGCGTTGAATATTATTGAACTAATCGGGATCGTGGCGGGAATATTAACCACTGTCTCCTTTTTACCCCAAGTGATTAAAACTTGGCGTTATCGTTCCGCTAAGGACTTGTCCCTAACTATGTTTATTTGCTTTTGTCTGGGGGTTTTTCTTTGGCTAATCTACGGGATTTATGTGAGCAGTAAACCGATTATTATCGCTAATTTTGTTACCTTTATCTTAGCGGGGACAATTCTCTATTTTAAGATTAAATATGATTAAAATAACTGGCAATCTCTTGCGGATCTATTGGCTCACGTCAACGAAGGCAGCAGGCGGTTGGCAGGGGGCCGTGTCAACTTAAAGAATTTTGTGTTAAGATGTTGATACCCAGTCTAGCATTGTCAAAATGTTTGTACTAGAATACAAAGTTAAGCCAAAACCTAATCAGATAGAAGCCATTAATGAAGCAATACGAACAACCCAATTTGTTCGGAATAAAGTCCTGCGTTATTGGATGGATAATCGGGGTGTTGGCAAAACAGAGTTATTTCGGTACAACACAGCATTAAGGAAAGAGTTGAAATTTGTTGATGATTTAAACTCCCATGCTTGCCAGACTGCTGTAGAAAGAACCTTGCGGGCA
>NZ_JADBTZ010000349.1:0-18503 GCF_020245885.1 Microcystis sp. M165S2
ACCTTATTTCCTAGAAAGTTTTACTCGTTCAAGGCCGAATTTGAAGTCTTTTCTGAACGAAACCCCCTACTATCTGTGGTCAAGGTTCAGTTTTTAGCTTGGTTATCGCTTTTTCCATTGTAGCTTAAAGCCGTCCTCAAAGGACGGGGTTTTAACCCAAATTTTCGATAAGTATAGCGGCTAGGGTAAACAACCGCTTGAAAAACCCCTGTAGTCTAATCACTACGCTATCTGCACCTTGACAATCAAAGATATGGGGTTCTACCTAATGTTCTAGTTTCTACCTGTAGGTAGGTAAAATCTTGGCAGGAACTAGACAAAGCAGTATTTGAAGCTAACACTTGAATTAAAGCAAATTTTGTAGAAATACAACTAGGGTGGGGCGCACCCAAAGTTAACGCTTGAGGAGAGAACCACCTCTGGGTTGAGAATCGCAAGGTACTTAGTCTAAGTCCACATCGGTGAATCAAGAATCCCTCGCTTGAGCGCGACGGGAGCGTCAATTGCCTGTCCCCGTTTTATAGCCGTCAGCCTTTTTCAGTTTAGGAGTTGATTTTAGCTTTTTTGGCGATCGCTAGTAAGAGGTAGATCACCAGTAAATACATCATTGGTAACACTAAGGTCATGGTAGGCATTGTTTGATTAGGGAGGAGAGAAGATAGTTAAAATTAGGTAGGCTCGATCTTTCCCCATTGATCATTGAATGACTAGCGACGAGAAAACTAGCTAAATCTGCAAACAGATCGAGCTTATCCGTCAGTCACTCTACCAAGGGACCCGGACCGAGTTGGACAGGTAATCGTCTTCAACTCCATTCTTCCCACTAGAAACCGACGAGAAAAAATTCCTCATCTTAACAATTCCTAGGTGAGAACTGGGGGTTAATTTCTTGCAACTGCCACTATCAACTTAACATAAGTTGTCAAGGACTGGGAAAAATTTTTTTAAGCTCGATCGAAAGGAGAATAATCAAGATTTTGCGAAGAAGATTGTCAAGGTCTTTTAATTTTTTCTTCATCTAAACTGACCGGTAGCGTTCATTAAACCCAAGGCTCTTTGAGGTGTTTCTCCTTTGTAGAGACTGTATAAAATTTTTACTCGTGGGTCAGCTATGAAGGCTGCAGTTATGCCGGGAGGATAAACTAAGATAAATTCTACATTTCCCGGCACGGATAAAAGTTGTTGTAACCAATATTCGGAAAAATTTCCGATGGTCGGGCTAACAATAGATAATATCGGTTGATTGAAACTAGCAAGCATCTCTCGTGGATTTATTTAGAAATAATTTAAGGATACAAACACAAATTTTCTGAACTTAGGTGACTACCAAGACTCTCTCAAAAGGATAATTTTGAGATGACAGAGGGTAATTCTTGTTGACTTTTTTCGTAATCTTGAGGTATGCCTATGTCAATAAAATATTCGTCAGAAATAAGGCCATAGATAGGAATTTTCTCGGTATAAACTTTTAGAAAGTCGTCCTCAAAAGAAAATTTTGATGGCAGATCAAAGCCAGACAATATTTTTTTTGCTACACAATATATGCCGCCATTAATATAGCCCTTATCTTGATATTTTTTGGATTCAAACCCGATAATTTTTTGATCATCATCTAGGAGAACATTATTATAACGATCGAAGTCAGTTAGGGGCTTCAGAGCAACAGTTATCAGGGATTTCTTTTGATTATGTAAATTAATTAGGGCGGATAAATTGACATTAAACAAGGTATCTCCGTTAACAATTAATGCTTGTTCGGTTTCAATTTTATTTAAGGCCAACCGGATCGCTCCTCCAGTTCCCAAGGGTGTATCTTCTATCAGATAATTTAGCTCGTATTCCTTGTATTGATCGCCAAAATAATTGATAATTTTCTGATGTTCATAGCCCACAGAAACTAAAAATTTGTTGGTAATTTTTTGAGAGATTAGGTAATCTAATAGATATTCCAAAAAAGGTCTGTCGGCAACGGGAGCCATGGGTTTTGGTAAACTGTTGATCACCGATCGCAACCTGGTTCCTAACCCACCCGCCAGAATAATTACGTCCATAGATACACCTCAAAAAAATTAATTATTGCCAATCTTTTCAAAACTATTTTTATGGTTATAGGGGTAATCCTGCCCCGTCGATCCTTGGTTTGCTATAATGTCCATGCTTGGGTTCCGTATTTAGTAAAATGAAAATTAATCACTTGGCCTCCTGCTGCTTTCAAAGCTTTAGTTACTTCGATTTTCTTGGTAGGATCGACCATAAAGATAATAAAACCACCGCCACCGGCCCCCGATATTTTGCCTGAATAGGCCCCGGTTTCCCTAGCTACCTGATAAATGTGATCGATCTGCGGATTACTAATTAATTTGGATAATTTCTTTTTCGCTTCCCAAGAAGTTCTCAGAATTTCTGCTATCCCCATAAAATCTGATTTAAGCAGTGCTTCTTTAAAGAGAATTGCCTCTTTTTTGAGTTGATGGGTAGCGGCGATCGCTTGCTCATTTTTTTCTTGGACATTCTGAATTTGATCCTCAATGACTTGAGATGAGTAGCGAGAAATGCCTGTATAGTAGAGAATCAAAGAGACTTCCAATTCATTGATCACCCAATTTTTAATTCTCAAAGGATTAACTATGACTCGATCTTGTTCATAAAATTCCATAAAATTAAAGCCGCCAAAAGTGGCAGCGTACTGATCCTGTTTACCCCCCAACCAGCCTAGGTCAATTCGTTCAATTTCGTAGGCTAAATGGGCGATATCGTACTCGCCTAGGGGTAATTTTAACAGTTCCACAAAGGCTTTAACTATGGCCACGGCTAGGGTAGAAGAAGAACCCAATCCCGAACCGGCCGGCGCATCGGAAAAGGTGGTGATTTGCAGCGGTAAAGGTTGCCCTTGATTAAAGTCTTTAATCAAACGATTATAGACCGCTTTGTGCAGATCGAGAACGCCGTTATAGGGGAGAGGAAACTGAAGGGTTTCTATTTGTTGTTCTCCCCGATCGGCGGCAACAAAAATGACTTGTTTGTCAGTAATTTCCGTGACTGTACAGTAGGCATAGAGATCGATAGTAGCGTTGAGAACGTAACCCCCATAAAGACTACAGTAAGGCTCGACATCGGTGCCGCCACCACCTAAACCTAATCTTAAAGGAGCTTTGGTTCTGATAATCATGGGTATGCTGTTTCGGTTGATTTTTTGCTAGGAGATTTTAGTTGGGAAAGAGTGCTTCTTCGATCGCTAAACAAATAGTATGGAGAACAAAACCATGACCTTCTTGAATGCGAGGGGTACTGGTACTAGGAATCATCAAACAATAATCGGTTTTTTCCTCTAGAGCTAATCCCTTCGCCCCAGTTAAACCGATGCTAGTGAGACCTTTTGCTTGACAAACTTTGAGAGCTTGATGGATATTGGCGGAATTTCCCGAAGTGGAAATACCGATAAACACATCGCCAGGGTTTCCTTCCGCTTCTATCTGGCGGCTAAAAATATATTCGTAACCATAATCGTTAGCGATTGCTGTTAAACTGGCGATATCGCTATTGAGAACGCGCACTGGCAAAGACTGTCTTTCTTTGAGAAATCGGCCGTGCAGCTCACCGCCAAAATGGATAGCATCGGCTGCACTGCCTCCATTACCGGCGACTAATACTTTGTGGTTGTTGCGATAAGCATGGATACATACGTGGCAAATCTCTTGGATTTTTTCTAGATATTTTGTCTCAGTTAGTAGGGTTTTCTTCAGGTTATAAGCTTCTTCCAATTCGGTCTTGATTAAAATTGACAGAGAGGGATCGCTCTGGAAACTATCTAATTTTTTGTTTGATTTTTCCACCATTCGCATAGGTTTGATTTTCCAATTTTTATTAGTTGAATAAATTTAACTCTCAATCATCCTGTCATTACATTGAATAGTATCAAAAGACCAGAATCGCTGTCCATTAATTGGGTACAAAAACCCTAGCACGGTAGAATTGATCACGGGACAAGAAAAACAGGTCAATGATAGTTCTAGAGAAACCTAGAGCGATCGAGTCAAAAGAGTGATCTTTTGCCAGTTATTCTGGGAATATACCACAAACGCCCCAACCTTAGCACAATTTGTTTTGTTTGTAAATAAACTTTTGATCTATTCTGGCCGAGACGAGGGATTTCTGAGCGGGGGGTTCAACCCTTGCCAGTCTTGGCCTTTTGTTTGGCCCGACCAAAATGTTAACAATTCATGACAATACTGCTGATATATAGCAAAGACCAAGGTGCTTAGGACAATCCATCGCTGAAACCCTGTTCAGATAAGAGTTTGAAAATTGAAAGCGTCCTAAATAACCCATTATTTGCTATAATCAAAAGTCCAAAGGCCTGACGGCGTATAATATGCCCTGATTGCTATACTCTGACATCTAGATAGTAAAGAGAAGCAATTTAGCCGAGAAAACTAGCACAAATCGCGACAATACCGCAAATTTTGTCTGTCCATCAGTTCAAGCTCTCGTCTCTGACAGAAGAACTGAGAATTCTAGTCCCCGACTCGAAAAAGTCCAACATAATGAATCCTTTCCCCGCAATTTCCGTCAATGACGACGACCTCAAATACCCATCTCCGCCACCTGCTGGCAATTCTGACCGCGAAAGCGAAGATAGAGCAAAAAAGAACAAAGCCTTATTTCTCGATCGAGATGGGGTAGTTATCGACTATATCCCCTACCTGAGTAAACCAGAACAGGTGAGCATTCCCGCCGGGGCAGCGGCTGCCTTAAAACAGTGGCAGGATGCTGGCTATCTGCTGATCATCATTACCAATCAATCGGGACTTGCTAGGGGCTATTTCACTTGGGATGATCTAGCGGCGATTCACGGGCGCATGATCGAGGAATACCGACAATTGGGGGTGCATTTTCACGATCTTGCCATCTGCCCGCACCATCCCGACGAAGGTTGTCTGTGCCGCAAACCCTCCCCCTATCTGCTGCTGGCCGCCGCCCACCAATACGGAATCGATTTAGCCGGCTCGTTGTTTATCGGCGATGCGGCCAGTGATCTAGAATGCGCCCTAGAAGCTGGTTGTCAGCCCGTATTGCTCTTAACAGGGCGAGGAAAAGTCACCCTTGGGGAGATCGAGAAATACCCAGTTGAGATTCCCGTGTATGGCCAACTAAAGGAAACGGTAGAATTATTGTCAAAAACCGCTGCCGAACCAGAATTATGAGAATATTAGTCCTTTTTTGCAATAACTTTCCCTATCCACCTAGTCGCGGGGCAACCGAGGGGAGAACTTTTAACCTGATCAAATGTCTTCATCAAAACCATGATGTCACCCTGTTCGCCCGTCGGGTGGAGAATGTCACGGAAACTCAGATCGAAGAACTCAAAACCTTTACCGATGATCTTGTCTTATTTCCGCCCCGGCAAATTCCCGCTCCAGGCAAGGGACTGACAAAACTAATCGGTCAAACAGGGCGCTTTCTGGAGGGAATAGTACAGATGACCCCTGCTAGTGTTCTTAGTTATCGTTCGCCGCTCATTCAAGAGCGAGTAGATGAATACGTCGAGCAGCAAAAATGTGATGTGATTCTCTGCGCTCAGAGTATCAGCGAGATTTTTGTCCGGCCGGAATACCGTCAGCGAGTCAAAACAGTAGTAGATATTCACAGTTCCGTGTACGGTTGGACACGCAATCATTTAGATAGAGGAGCCTCCGCCTATCCGCTGCGGGATTTTCTCTATCTGCCCTTACTCTATCAGTATGAAAAACGTTACTGTGCCAAGTTTTCGCAATTAGTGGCTACTACCGATTACGATCGCGAACAATTATTACAAATTCTACCAGAAGCAAAGGTGGCTATCGTGCCTAATGGCGTGGATTTAGCCATGTTTCCCTATCGTCCTCGGGATCCCGGCGGTCATAATTTGGTCTTTGTCGGTTCCATGAGTTCTACCCATAATATCGATGCCGCCCGTTTTTTTGCTTTAGAAGTCTTGCCAGTCATTCAACAGCGATATCCCGATACCACTTTAACCCTAGTGGGGGCAAACCCGGCGCCGGAAGTTCTCGAACTTGCCAAGTATCCCGGTGTGAGCGTGACGGGGACAGTTCCCTCGACAGTGGAATATTTACACCGAGGAACCGTTGGTGTGGTTCCCCTGCGGGTGGGATTGGGAATCAAGACCAAAACCCTAGAATCCATGGCCGCTGGGATTCCGATTGTAGCCAGCGATCGCGGTTTAGAGGGTTTAACGGTGGCAGCAGCGGGAATTCCCCCTAGGGCATTGCGCGCCAATAGCGTTGCTGAGTACGTTACAGCGATCGCTAGGTTGTTCGATGATCCTTCTCTGCGAGAACAACTGTCCCATAATGGCCGGGCGATGGTGGAATCGGAGTACACCTGGGAGCGAGCGGGACAAAGGTATGAGGAAATTTTGCGGGACTAATATTGTTCTTAACCCCTGAATTTCCCTCGAGACTGTTTGAGAGTTTTACCGCCATAAAAATTGATTTTTTGGAGCCTAATCATGAAAGTTTTAATAGTAGGAAATTACGTTAATGATCGGCAGATCAGTATCAATCGTTTTGTCGGTTTAGTGGAGAAAGGACTCAGACAAAAAGGACACGAAATTCGGCGAGTGCAAGCACAGCCTATTTTCGGTCAACTAAAATCCTCTCCCCAGGGACTCGGCAAGTGGTTAGGGTATATTGATAAGTTAATTATTTTCCCAGTGCAGTTACGTCAGCAGCTTGATTGGGCCGATATCGTCTGCATTTGTGATCAGGCGTTATCCTATTTAACTCCCTATCTAAAAGATTGCAAATATTTTGTGATCTGTCACGATCTGCTGGCGATTCGTTCCGCCCTAGGAGAAATTCCTGAAAATCCCACCAGTTGGACGGGAAAACAGTATCAGGCGATGATTTTGCGAGGATTCAAACAGGCTAAATATGTTGTCTGTTCTTCCGAAGCTACTCGTGCCGATGTTCTCCGTTTAACCAAAATTACCCCCGAACAAACGGAAGTGATCGAGGATTGCTTGAGTGAGGGATACGGTCCGATGACAAGAGCAGCGGCGGTAAATCTAGTGGCCAAATTTAACATTAATAGTGATTGTCCCTGGCTAATTCATGTCGGGGGCGACCAATGGTATAAAAATCGATTGGGATTGCTGAAAATATTCAAGAGGTTAATCGCTTTCCCCGGTCTGGAAAATTGCCGATTGATCCTGATGGGAAAACCTTTGCTGCCGGAGATGCGAGAATTTGTTAATCAGAATAACTTGTCCGCACAAGTAATCGAATTAGGAACCGTCTCTGATGAGGATCTCCGCGCCTTTTATTGCCTAGCAACTGCTTTAATTTTTCCCTCCTTTCAGGAAGGATTCGGTGTTCCCGTTATTGAAGCTCAATCCTGTGGTTGTCCCGTCTTTACCTCCAATCGTCTCCCCATGACTGTTATCGCTGATGATGCAGCCGTTTACTTCGATCCCACCGAACACGAGGCCGCCGCTACTATTATTGCAGAAAATCTTCTCGCTCCCGATCGCCTGGAAGATTTGAGGCAAAAAGGTTTTATCAATGCCACTCGCTTTACTTACGAAAGAATGATCCAATCCTACGACCGATTATTGCCAAAATTGTAGTCTAGAGCTTTTTGGTGACTCATTATCCTGCCAACGCAATTTGAAGCGGGGAGGATATGGTTCTGGGGTTCACTTTGGCACTAGAAATCTTGCTGTAAGAGTGACCGTCCTTTTTTAAATCCTACAGTAATCAATTTTCCATAGCTCCTTTGCTTCCTTGTAGTGTTGTTTAATTGGGGTTTACTGAATAAATCTAAAAACCTTGTTGGATAATATCTTTAGGCTTTTTTGAAATGAAAAAGTGCCAGCCATTGGAGGAATTGGGGCGAAATTTAGGCACTTTTTCCCTGAAAATTAGGTAATTGAGCAGATGAAAATCGGTAAAACCCTACACCCCACACCCCACACCCTGCCCCACGAAAAACTTTTTGCCGCAGACCCTAATTGGCACTGTGAATTTATCTGTCTCCTGTAAGACTTTTGATAATCTTTTTAGCCAATCGCTCATTAATTTCTCGATGTCTGGGAATTGGTTCTGTTTTTCCAGTATCTGGATTATGGTCAATATCGTGTTTCCCTCCACGTCTAATCAAATAGCAGCTCGCTTGCTCTAATTGTGCAATTAAATCATGTCTTTTCATGCGAGTTCAAACTCTGCAACTCTCTTGATTCCGGGGATTTCTTCAGTAGTAAATGTTCTGTAGAGATCGACCAAGTTTTCGATTAATTCTTCTAAGTCAACACCTTGGGTCCAATGATCTGGAAATTCATTCAAATAGCCCAAGAACATCCCATCTGATTCTTTCCAATATGTATATGGAATCTTCATGGTGAAATCCTCATTCTGCGTTGCTAAAGATATTAAGTTGACCCCTATTATAACTGAATTGCTCCCAAGCCACGATCAGCTTTATTAGCGGGGAGATTGCCGCCTGACAATTCGTTAATGCAGCCTAAGCTAAACGGCTTTTACTTCGGATCACCGATATAGACTCCAAAAGGGTTATAGCTATTGGATCATGCAGGTTAAGCGCCGTTTAGCTTACCAAAGCGGCGCTCGCTAATTCAGACAGATTAACGGGGATATCTTTAGTGACAAAAGGTTCAGCACAAGCTAATATTAAAGTTGCTATTGAATGGGAATTTAACCAAGATAAGGTAGGTTAGTATGCAAGTTCAAATCGAAAAACGGTATTACACACCTGAAGAATATTGTCAGTTAGAAGAAACAGCAGAATACAAAAATGAATATCTGGATGGAGAAATTATTCCTATGACGGGAGCAACAACCAATCATAATCTAATTGCTGGTAATTTTTATAAAAATTTTCCGACTAAGATTAACAATGAAGATTATTGGGCTTTTATGAGTGATGTACGGTTATGGATGCCAATATATCGCTTTTATACTTATCCTGATGTAATGGTGATTAAAGGCCAACCATTATATGAAGGAAAAGGCACAAATACTGTAACTAATGCGTTAATTATTGTCGAGGTTTTATCGAAATCAACTAGAGATTATGACCGCACTGATAAGTTTAAATTTTATCGCTCAATTCCTGACTTTAAGGAGTATATTTTGATCGATCAATACCGTTGTTATGTTGAACAATTTTATCAACAAAATAATGGAGAATGGTTATTTAAAGTTTATGAATCAGAGAATGATGTTTTAAGGTTGTATTCTGTGGATTTTCAAATCTCATTGCTGGATATTTATCAACGAATTGATTTTACTTTAAGTGAAGAATAATGATTAAATCCCATCTCAATTATCTACCAAAATCAGTTGATATTGCGATTCTCAAGATCAAGAAGGAAACCCAAGAAAAAAATAAGATGATCAAAATAGCGATCGCCCTTTTCAAATCCTATAGTAATCATGACAATTATCCTAGGTTGGATTGACCCAAGGAAACCCCACAAAAAGCAATGAGAGGAGGGGAATAGCGAGCGCTGATTCAGACAGATTTAGGTGTTGGCTGTTGGGTTTCGCTTTCCCTTAAAATTGAGAGGTTTTCTTTAACCCATTGATTCGCTCAACCAAACCTACGAAATTAGACTTTGATTAAGTATTGACTGATTCTAGATGCCTTAAAATCTGTTCTCTTAAATTATCCAAATAATTCTCTACCACATCCCAAACTGTATTAAGGTCAATTCCCCCTAAATAATCATGTACTAAAATATTCCTAAAACCAGAAATATTACGCCAGTCAACATCGGGAATATTTGCCTTTAATTCCTCCGAAAGCCGTTGAGTTGATTCTGCCAAAGTTTGTAAGCGTCCAATGATAGCATCGCTCATCATTGAATTAGCAAAAAACTCCTGTTTTCCTCCTTGGGAATACTCCTGAATTTTATCAATACAGTCTAAAATGTATCCAAGATAAACTTGATCTTCATTCATAACTTAATTGCCTCCTTTAAGATTCGCTGTTTAATTAGATGATGAAGGCTTTTTTCAGTTACTACATCCACTTTACACCCTAAGAGATCCTCTAAATCAACTAATAATCCACCGGGAAACCAAGGGGATGTTTTAGCTAAATCATAATCAATTAAAAAATCAATATCACTATTTTCGGTTTCCTCACCTCTAGCAACGGAACCAAATACACGCACATTAAAAGCACCATGTTTGGTGGCAATTTTTAGGATATCCTCTCGTTTGTCTTGTATGAGTTGTTTTAGGGTCATAAAATAACATCCATCCCGAAGGTTTTTAATGAACAATTAACAGACTAGACTAGAAAAAACTAAATACTGATAACAATTATCGTCGGTTGGATTGACCCAAGGAAACCCAACAAAAAGCCATGAGAAGCGATCGCCGATTCAGACGGATTTAGGTGTTGGGTTTCGCTTTCCCCCTAAAATTGAGAGGTTTTCTTTAACCTATTGATTCGCTCAACCCAACAAAAAGGACTAGACCGCGCCTAATTCCCGTAGGAGTTCCATAACCGCTTCATATAACGCCGCGTTTCCTTGCTGGCGGAACAGTTCGGCGGCTTGTCGCAAATCTCTGATCGCTTTTTCCCTTTCTAGTCGATAGTAATAAAGAACCCCGCGATTGCTGTAAGCCATAGCTAATCGGGGATTAATGTTGATCGCCTGATTGAAATCGGACAGGGCGAGGTCGGGTTTTCCCTGTTCGGCGTAAAGAAACCCGCGATTGTTGTAAGCTTCGGCCAATCGGGGATTAATGTTGATCGCCTGATTGTGATCGGACAGGGCGAGGTCGGATTTCCCCTGTTGGTAGTAAAGAAACCCTCGATTGTTGTAAGCTTCGGCGAATCGGGGATTAATGTTGAGCGCTTTGTTGAATTCAGCGAGGGCGAGGTCGGGTTTTCCCTGTTGTAGGTAAAGAAACCCTCGATTGTTGTAAGCTTCGGCGAATCGGGGATTAATGTTGATCGCCTGATTGTAATCGGACAGGGCGCGGTCGGGTTTCCCCTGTTCGTAGTAAAGAAGCCCGCGATTGTTGTAAGCCAGAGCTAATCGGGGATTAATGTTGAGCGCCTGATTGTAATCGGACAGGGCGCGGTCGGGTTTTCCCTGTTCGTAGTAAAGAAGCCCGCGACCGTTGTAAGCTTCGGCCAATCGGGGATTAATGTTGAGCGCTTTGTTGAATTCAGCGAGGGCGAGGTCGGGTTTCTCCTGTTCTTTGTAAAGAAGCCCGCGATTGCTGTAAGCCAGAGCTAATCGGGGATTAATGTTGATCGCCTGATTGAAATCGGACAGGGCGCGGTCGGGTTTTCCCTGTACGCCGTAAAGAAACCCGCGATTGTTGTAAGCTTCGGCCAATCGGGGATTAATGTTGATCGCCTGATTGTAATCGGACAGGGCGAGGTCGGGTTTCTCCTGTTGTTCGTAAAGAAACCCCCGATTGAGGTAAGCCTCGGCGTATCGGGGATCAATGTTGATCGCTTTGGTGAATTCAGCGAGGGCGAGATCGTATTTTTCCTGTTGGATGTAGCCAACTCCCCGGTTATAGTGGCCGATCGCGTCTTGATTGTTCCCTTGAGCGATCTGGGTTTCGGCTGGTTGTCGGCTCTCTAGCGCCATGACGGGGCGAACAGTCGCGAGGGTGGAAAGGCTGATTAGGCTAACGGTGGCAAGAAGGGCAAAGGATTTCATGGCTAGTTCCTCGGTGGGGATGATTTGAAGTTTTACTTAATTTTATCGGCTGCTTTTTTGGAAATATGCAGAATAGGGCGAGCAATTTTTTTTGTTTCGGATACAAAGGGAAAAAGTACCGCAATCGGGAGTGCTTTGTTGTCATTTAGTGAAAAATACTTGTTTTTTTCGATGCAATATGGTAGGCAAATCCCCGACGATTAGCGATGTCCAATTAATTTGCCTCAGTTGTCAGGGCTTTTTTGCCCAAAAAAAATAAAAATTATCATTAGAATCTAGACTACAAAAATAAATTGTTCTTTATTGAGTGAGATGAACTAAAGAACAACATCAATATCTAAAAACACGGGATCGACTTTAATTTTGCCGAGGAATTGTACTAGGTAGGTGGGTGGAATTAAATATAAGATGAACGTAGGTTGGGTTCAGCCAAGGAAACCCAACAAAAAGTCATCCGAGGTTTTCCATCTCCTCGATAATTGCCATTGTCTCAACACTAACAGTACACACACGAGTCAATAAGTCAATAACTTTGTCTTTATAATTTACAAAACGATAACTATTAAATTTCTCTGCGATGGTTTTATCTTTGGGTTTCTTTTCTTTGTATTGATCCAATATCCATTCTAACGCGCAACGATTACCGAGTTTATATTCCCAAGCAGTTGCGGGGATTTTTTCGAGGGTGGTGACATCATCAAGAATTATTTTTCCTGCGGGTTTATCTGCTTTCAGTTTTGGGGTGGGATTATCTTTGCTAGGGGGAATATCAACGCGGGTTAACGGATAGGGATTGACGGTTTCATAGTTGATATGCAGATGGATTAATTTTTCTCCCCAGTTTACCCATTGTGGAAAGTTTTCATACAAGGGAATACGAGGAAATTCTCGCTTGAGATTTAATTCGTATTTACTGCGATATGCTGGATGATGAAGGACTGCATAGGTATAGCAGAATGCCAAGAATAAGCGGTGAGAATGGTTAGTTAAATTAACCAACCTCTCTGAATGCCATGTTCAATTCCACCAGTCCAATCCATTGTTAAATGTTCTCTTACTGCATTAAAAAGGTGTTGTATAACTAGAGGATTAATTGAATTTTTGACATAATTTTCTTTATATCGTAATTCGCGATCAGTATTTCTTTGTTGACGAAGTACATAAATCTGATCGACTTTATATTTCCTTAAATTGACATCATCTGATAGTTTAATCCATTCCATCACTACAATATATAAACTATTAGGATTGCGTGCTTTTAAGTCTTCTGCCGCTCGTGAAGAACCTTCCAGCATAGTTTTATCTAAATAAGTTTTGCATTCGATAACAATCACTGGCAGATCGAAAATATGTGTTTCAGTATTATTGGTGATTTTCACCTCAGAATAACTATCTGGATCATCTTTTGGTGAAAAAGATGATAACTGCTCTGTCGGATTATTTTGTGCCAGGGGATAAGATGATTCTAGAGATGCTTTAATTGTTGTACCGATAACAAAATCATGATCCTTTTTCTCAATACGAGCGTAAGGACGCTTGAGCATTTCTGAATAACTGGGAGGGACAAAGAAAATGTCTTTGAAAGTGTGTGATTTACCAATTAAAGTATTCTCACCAAAATCACCAATTAAATCTTTAAATAAATAGTACAAAAATTCCTCAAGTACCGTTGAATGAAGATTGGAACGAGAGTCAAATTTTTCTGCGTAGTGTTGTTGATCGATAAAATCTTTATAAATTGACAGCAGTTTAACTCGTCTTTGCAAAATTTTATTGTCTCGCTCTGTTGCTATTGAAGTCGGTCCGACTAATTTATAATTAATGCGACACCACTGATCATATTTTTCTCGTATTTCACCAAGAAATCGCTTACTTTCAGCATCTTTATACTTTTGAGGGTGGTTTTCCTTTTGTTCAAGATTAGAACCGTGAACTAGAGGATTTCTACTGGTTTTGGACATAAATTTAACTTTTCTTTAATATGTAATGCTATGGAACGAGCGAGGAGAGGTGGTACAGCATTACCTATTTGATTGTACTGACAAAGGAATTTTTCGTCAAATCTTTTTTCTCTATGTAATAACTTTTGAGAAACCACGGTTTTTTTGCCAAGAAAACGGTATTGATCGGGAAAAGATTGTAATCGCGCACCCTCACGAGCAGTTAAATTACGATTTTGGAAAGGATGCAGAAAATTAGCATAAAATGAAGCTGTAATTGTATGAGATGGTTCGTAGGGATTTAAACGACGATTATTTTGATCATAGCAATGGGAAGATAACTCCCCATTGCTACTTCTTCGTCTAGGTTTATGTTCTTGGGGTACATCAGAACTAGATTCTCCCCATTTAATATGTTTAAAACGTTCAACAAGTCTTGCTGAATGTTCCATAGCTACATGATTATATAATACATCACTATTATCCCTTATCCATGTTTGATAGCTGTTTTGAGGGTCACAAATATACGACTGTTCTTCTTGTCCTTCTCTCGCATTTAATAAAGGTAAATCTGAGATAGCATCCCAGAGATTAATAGCAGGATTTAAGGTCTCTGTTTCTAACAAGGAAAGTTGTCGATTACCTCTATCATTGTATAACTTTAACGAATGACTAATAGTGGGGATTCCAATCTTTTTTCCACTGGTATTTCCCACAATAAAAACTCTTTCTCTGGACTGAGGAACGCCATAATTAAGCGCATTTATTAACCATACCTCTACAAAATAACCAAGCTCAATAAAGGTGCTTTGTATAATGTCTATAACTTTTAAATTGTCGCTATTTTTGCGAGATAAAATTCCTTTGACATTCTCTATAATGAAAGCTTTCGGTTTTAGGTAATCTATCCAACGAGCAAACTCTAAAAACAAACTATTCCTCGGATCCTGAGGATCTTTATGTGCCGGACCAGCAATACTGAATCCTTGACAGGGTGGACCACCAATAATAACGTCTGGTTTAAAAATACACACTTTCTTGACACTATCTTCAGTACAATAATCACGAATATCATGTTGAAGAACTAGCATTTTAGGATGATTGTAACGCAAAGTATCACAAGCCCAAGCATCTATTTCCAGTGCTAACGGCACTGAATAACCTGCCATTTTAAATCCTAGTCCGAACCCACCGGCTCCAGCAAATATATCAATTGCTATTGGTTGTTGTATGAACATATAATTTAACTTTTGTCAACAGATGAGATGATTGTGTGGTTCAACTACTAATCCTCTTCAAATTTTCCTTACTTTCCCAGTAACCCCAGTCTAATCTTAAAGCATCTTTGACTGTACCATCGGGATAAACCAACTTTCCTGACTTGTTGCGATAATCTAATTCCGGGATTAAGAAAAAATCACGGGTTTTACAGTATTCATTTAAAAGATTCTGGAAAGCAACCCTTAAAGAAGTTTCTTTTTTACTGCCTCCAAATTGAATAATTTTATCGACTTCGCTATAGTATTGCTGGATGAGGAGACGAGACATAGCAGAAAAATTAGAGATTGAGGTGATTATCTTTATTATTCCCGAAAAAGCTAGAAAAATCTCACAGGGTGAGCGCATCTCAAAAACTATTGACAATTGGCCAATTTTGTGATCAGCGTGGGTATTTCCAGTGATACCATTTTTCTTTATTCGTGGCAGTCAATCAGACTCCCCTCTCCCGTCCCCCCTTTTTTTTGCTCCCCGATGTCGGGAGGGATTGGGGGGTTGCCTCTTACCTTCAGTAATTGATAACTGATTAAGACTTCACTCCCAAGTTAAAGAAAATCGTTCCCCGACGCACGGAATTATCACTACCTTGGCTGCTAATGGTAAGAGAACGCAGATTATTAAATAAAGGCTTAATCGACAATTCTAACACCCGCACGATCGGGAATTTTGCCTCGATCACTGGTTGCAATTGTCGCCAATCGACGTAAAAATAACCATCATTTTCTGCGGGTAAAGCAGTAATTGCCTGTCGAAACTTACCACTGCTTAAAATCGGGTTTTTCTGTGCAGATAAAGCTAATCCCATCGCTTCCACAGAACTAGCGATAATTTCATAATTATCTACTCTCGTATGCACTCCCGTCACGATCATCTCTAGTTGCGCTTTTCCCCCTGGGACCGCCGTGGTTAACTTTGTCCAAGCTGTCACCGATCGATCGAGTAAAGGCAGATTAACCACATTATAGCCGCGACTGCGGGCCAACTCGTCCAAATGAGCGATCGCACTGTCCACATCCACCCCCATCACCCGTTCCCCTAGAAAAACACTATCGGGTTCCATCCCTCTTGAGTTAGGCACGAGAGCGAGGCTATATTCGCCTCTAACCCAGCTAAAAACGTCTTCAGGCAAATTTAAACCTAAAGGCGACTGGAAGCGGTTTAAGACCTGTGTTATTAATTCCTGTAGGGGACTATCTGCTTCTAACCCCTCCTCTACCTGAGTCCAAAAACGATTTAAATCGCGACTAGCGGCGACTAAAAGGCTATTTTCGCTGATAAAAGATAATGCTCCCACGGGACTAGATAAAATTGGTGCTTGGTTATCCTGTCCTAAGACCCCAATTAAGGCGGTTTGAGCGACTATTCCCCTAGATTTGATGGTAAAAGCCGTGGCTAATCGTTGTTTTGCTTCGGGACTCTCCGGGACGGGTTGATTGGCGATCCAAGCCGATAACGTGGGTAAATTGCTGTAAACGATAGCTATACGCGGTTCAGTGATATTTTTTATTGCTTCTTGGTAATCGGGGCTATTTTTTAGGTTTAAATCCGGTACTTGCACGTTATTGAGGGCCTCGCGCAAAACCTTGATATTATTGGCAAAAAGCACCGTATCCCCGACCACGGCACTAGCGAGAAAACGATTATTATCTCCTGTGGTCAAGGGACGTTGATAAATAAGGTTAATTCCCTTGTAGGTTTCAAAAACTAGGTCAAATTTGCCTGAAACTGCCTGTTTTGAGTAGGAAGCTTGCAGAAATTCCTTAGCACTTTCACTATTTTTACTTTGAATTGCCAAAAGATAACCCGGTTGGATACCATTATCGGTATTGCGATCGAAATCTAGGGAAGTAACAGCGAGGGTAATTTCCTCCCCTAACCAGGGTTTGATTTCCTTTTGATAATTCAATCCCGTTTTACCGAGGAGAGTTTTTTCTAAATCCTTAATTTCTTGGTGGGAACGTCGTCGATTAGCCGGTGTAGCGATTAATTGACCAAAAGACTCCAAACGTTCGGGATTGACCAACAAGGATACCATAACCGGGGCCTGTTTCGGCACAAAAATCGCCGCCGTCGGTTCCCGCATTACTCCACCTTTAAGCAAAGACAGAGGACTATCGGCGAGAATCCAAGCAAAACTGGCTGTAGCGACTCCTAGGAGAATGATTACCGTCGCACCTAAAAGATAGAAAAACGATCGCAATTTCACAACCTTGCCCCGAGATGAACCATTAGCTATTTTAAGCCAGCAGATGACCCAAGAATTTCGATCGCTACAATTCTTACCAGACTGACAACCGATAACTCGCCACCGATAACTAATTTTTACCAGCCTTTTTCCGCTTGAGCGAGGACATAATTAGCTACAGTTTCGATATCTTCAGCGCTGAGACGACCACCGAAAGCAGGCATCGCCCCCATACCTTTGGTAACTTGGGTAACGATAGCTTCAACGGAATCTTTGCCGTATTTAACTAAATCTTCTTTTTTCAGGGTTTTAGCGGCATTAACCACGTTTTTACCCCCCATGTGGCAGGAAGCACAGTTAGCACTGAAAATCGAAGCCCCATCAGCTAAAGCGGGACGAGCCATACCGAATGTAACCACAGCCAAGAGCAAGCACAGGGAAATTAATAATCTTTTCACGATAGGTTCTCCTCTATTTCTCAAGAAATTCCCCAACCATCGTCAGAAAAAAACGGTTTTCTTGTCAAAAGACAAGCTGTCAAACTTGGTGTAGAATTAATTCATGGGACAGTTAAAAGCAAACTTTTACTTTTTTGTCAAAAGACAGGCTGTCAAACTTGTCATCTTCCCTCGTGTAAAGGATTAACAAGCATGAAAAAATTAGGTTTATTGCTCGCTACCGTGGTGCTAGTCGTCTCTAGCTTCTTCTTCAACACTGCCGCCGCTGCCGCGGAAACCTTCACGGTTAAGATGGGCGGTGATGCGGGTACACTACAATTTGATCCCCCCACCCTGACTATTAAAGCAGGAGATACGGTGAAATGGGTCAATAACAAACTTTCTCCCCATAACATAGTTTTCGATAGCACCAAAGTTCCCGAAGCTCAAGCCAGCAAATTATCCCACAAAGGTCTGGCTTTTTCCGCTGGTGAGTCCTTTGAAAGCACTTTCAGCGAACCGGGTACTTACACCTACTACTGCGAACCCCATCGCGGCGCCGGTATGGTCGGAACGATTACCGTTCAGTAATGATCCGATTTTAACCAAAAATAACTCGCGGTTAACTGCCGCGGGTTGTTTTTTGGTAATTATGAAGACTTTTCAGTTATCAGTAATCAGTAATCAGTGAGGTTCTTCAGTTTGTCTTATGGGCTCTTCGTTACTCTTTATGCTAAATCAACAGACAAGATGCCAAGACAACATACTTCTAACCCAAAAATTCCGAAAGTTTCTAAAGCCATAGCCTCTTCGTTTTATTAGTTTAAGTTTATCATTGATTCCCTCGACCACCCCATTCGTTGTTCTTCGCTCGAAATAACTAATGATTTCTCCAAACCAGTTTCGGATTGTTTGACAACTCTTGGTAAAAACACTGGAGGATTTTGCCAACC
>NZ_JADBTZ010000035.1:0-16174 GCF_020245885.1 Microcystis sp. M165S2
ATAGTCCGATTGCTTTAAGAATTGTGATTCCATTAACAACTTGGCAAAATAAATTTGTTAATCGTCCTTTTATGGTCAAAATTGTGCAAGATAAAATCAACGGCTTAAATCAAGATTCTGCGGGGAATGTTTTACAGATTCGTAGCCTATCAACGCAACGATTTATCGATAAAATTGGAGTTGTTTCCAATCAAGTTATGGGAGAATTATTGGCAGGTTTAATCATTAGTATTGATTATTCCATAGATAATTAAATAGTGCGATCGCCGTCATCTTGTTGATTAAACTTTAAAATTGCGATCGCTTTAGCTTTTGAAAGTGCGGTCTGCTTCGCAGTGCCTTCGGCAACGCTGATTTTTTAGAAAGCTTGATGGTGATATAATTTAAATAAAGACTGTGTAAAAAAGGAAAAAACAGCCGTGAGTCAAACAGAAATTACAGATTCTTTGCTAACTAGCACAGGTTTCTATAACCTCTTTCAAACCTTACCACTAGAAATCCGACAAGGCTTCCTACAACTTTTATTTCAAAATAATTCCTCTGAATTAGAAGACTTTATCCTTTATTTAGCTTGTGAAGATTCTCGAAAAGAAGGATTTTTATCTGAATTAGAGTCGCAATCTCTCTTGGAGAGTTTGCCTCAATGAAATATCAAATTGCCAAACGCTTCAAAAAAGATTTAGATAAAATTAACGACCAAAAAATTCTTGCAAAAGTTAGAAAATGTATTGAAGCAATTGGAAATTCTCAATCACTATCCGAAATCCCCGATCTTGAAGCACTAAAAGGCTTCTCAGGATATTATCGCATTAAATTTGACTACAGCTATCGTATTGGAATTTTTTGGGATGGCGAAGTTATCGAAATTCTCAAAATAGAGAGTCGAGAAGGATTTTACAAAAATTTCCCGTAGAAATTTAGACAATCGCAGTAACTTGACAATTGGCCAAAAAGCAGTTATATCGTGATCGCCGATCTTGTAGAAACCCAACATTGCCTTTATTTCTTACCTTAATTTTTTGGGTTTCACTTCGTTCAAACCGACCTACAGTGCGATTATTTGCTTTATAATTTTTGCTAATCCAGGCTCTTCGGGACTTGGTATGGTTCGATAGGGGGGCATAAATCGACTCAATCCTTATCTGGCAAGAGATTTAATTGATTAGTTCGATCCAGATCGCAAACAATTGACAAAAATTGCGGCAATGTCTGTCTCTATAAAGGTTTCATTCCTTATAACCCCGTCCATTGCATAAGACAAACCGAAGAACCCTAATCCCTTACAAAAAAATACTCCGAAATCCTCATGAAATTTATTTTAAGTCACCATGCCGAAGAAAAAATTATTCAACTCCAAATCTCTTGAAAAATATTGCAGGACATCCTCAATAATCCTGAGCAAATTTTAGAAGAAGATGGACTCAAAGTTTATCAAGGTACGTTTGTCGCTATTAACAATAAAACTTATCTTCTGAGAATTTACATTAATGACTTAGTTGAGCCTCAAAAAATTGTTACACTATATGTTACCAGTAAACTTAGAAAATATAGGCAGCTATCAAATGAAAGCTAAATATGATGCTGAAGTTGACGTTTTAACAATTACCTGGCATGACACACCCGTAGAAGAAAGTGAGGCAATCAGTCCGGGGGTTATTCTTGACTATGATCAAGCAGGTAATGTAATCGGGATTGAAATTCTTAATGCTTCTCGAAAAATCGAGAATTTTTCTCCGAATGTGCAGGTAGCTATTTCTTCTCGATAAATGTGATCGCTGATCCTGTAGTGCGATCGCTGATCTTGTAGGTTGGGTTGAGGTGACGAAACGCAACATTGCTTTTATTTCTTACCTTAATTTTTTGGGTTTCACTTCTACATTTTATTCCATAACAATATAACGGTGAAAACTGGAATATTGCCAATCTTTCGGAGCGTTTACTAATCCATGATGCACGGGATTATAATGGATGTATTCGAGATGATTAACAAAATCTCGATCGCCGTAGGCGCGCCCTTGGCGACCATCTCGAACTTGATGCTCCCAAAAGCGACGTTGCCAAATAGCCTTTTCTCCTTTATGTTGTCGAGATGTTGAAATTTTACCCTGATATTGAGAATGACATTGACGGCTAAAATAACTTTTAATTAATCGCCAACCAGTTGAAAAATCTGCATCCGTTTCAGGCAATATCCAAAGAGCATGAATGTGATCTGGTAAAATGACAATAGCATCAATCTTAAAATGATGTTGTCCCATAACATATTTAAAAGCATTTCGTAGTAAATCCACATTTTCAGGTTCACACAAAATTCTGTGACGATTGTATGTCACAACTGTAAAAAATAAGTGGCTCCAGGTGTTTTTGCTCTACGGTATTGCATCAAGTTAGGATAACATTTATTGGATTGGTGTTTACGCAACTGGCGTTGGGTTTCGTGCCTCAACCCAACCTACCAAACTACGGATAGGGAATATCTGAGGAAAAAAGTCTTTCCCGAAACTAAGATCAATATTCTTTAACACTCGAAAGTCAGGAACTTGAACCCGTAGTAACCGCATTGTCAAAACTCCTGTAATCCTATCCTCTTGCTCATCTGCTTATTGTAGCTCACAGGCAAAGGTGAAACAATCTCTTATCCTACTGGCCAAATTCCAGCAGATTTTTTCAGAAAAACCCTTGACAAATCCCCGCACTTGACAGATACTTATATATAGAATGGGAATCCGTGCCTGCCTGCAAACCCTCTTTTTTCAGGTCAGATTAAGCGTCAAGAGAATAAAAACCTGATACCTGACCACTACTAAAGACTTATACGAACAAGACTATCTTGCTTGGTTAGAAGAAACGGCCAAACAACTGCGACGAAGACAGACAGATGTATTAGATTGGGGAACCAACAGAGACATAAAGTAGATAGTTATCTCCTACAATTACTCATCCATTTGCTTCTCTACCAATACCGGCCAATGTCTTTCCTACGGGCCAAATTCTGGCAGATTTTTTCAAAAAAACCCTTGACAAATCCCCGCCCTTGACAGATACTTATATATAGAATGGGAATCCGTGCCTGCCTGCGAACCCTCTTTTTTCAGGTTAGATAAGCGTCAAAAAAATAAAAACCTGATAACCGATCCCTAAGTACCTATAAGCTTTTCAACCAATCACTAATCAACCGGTTAACCTCTGTGGGAATTTCATCGTGGGGACAATGACCGGCAGTTAGATAATATTCTGTGAGAGAAGGATAGTATTGACGGAATTTGGCCCCGCGTTCCCTAGTATTCATCCAAGGGTCCCCCTCACCCCATAACATCAACAGGGGACAGCTTAACTTTTGCAGGAGAATATCCACATTTTCCCCCCGGGGAGATTTAAACACAGAAGCAAAAACTTTGGCTGCTCCCGCATCCAGGGAAGGACGACGGATATCTTCTATTAACTGCTCAGTAATGGCACTGCGATCGAGATATACTTTCTCTAGGGTTTTGCGGATAGTTTTGGGTTGACGGGTATAGAGAAATAAGAGATAACTGGCCCAAGGTTGCAGCAGCATCGATCGCAGTAATTTTTGTGCTAAATTAGGCTGACGATTGCTTTCTGTATCGCTAAAGGGACCGGCGCTATTGAGGAGAATTAATCCCCGAACATTCTCGGAATGATTAGCAGCTACACAGAGAGAAGCGTAACCCCCCAGAGAATTACCCGCTAAAACCGTCGGTTGGCCCACAACTTCCTTGATAAAATCGTTTAATTGTTGCTGCCAAAGATTGCCACTATAGACAATATCCGGTTTAGCTGATCTACCGAATCCTAGCAGATCGATCGCCCATACCTCCCATTCTGAGGCTAAACCTGACACATTTTTTCGCCAATGGTCAGTGGAAGCGCCAAAACCGTGGACTAATAGTAATGGGGGTTTTCCCGCAACTCTAGCACCCGCTTGCACATAGTGTATAGAATTTCCTTGCCATTGCCAATTTTGCCTTGTTGTCAGAGCAGCTGTATTCATCTGCTGTTTTGTTAAGTAATGTGAATAATTCTTAGTCTAACCGATTGAGAAACTGGAGACAAAGCTAGAGATTTTTAGCCAAACCCCTTGACTGAAAACGGGACTTGACATATACTTATATATATAATGGGAATCCGTGCCTGCCTGCAACCCCTTCATTTTTGGGCAAATAACCCTAAAAAACACTCTTACAAAAAAATCTTGAGCGAACCCATAACCCAGAGAATTACTCCTGAATCACTGGGACAGTTTTTTCCTAATTCCGATAATAGCTATGAAGATTTTGACGATTTTACGGGGATTAATCGACGAAAATCCCTTAAGTCAGGCGGATCTAGAAGATTTACTAGAGATCGAATCCTTAAATTTTAGGGAGACTAACCCTCTCATCCTACAGGAAAGGGCGGAACTATTAACGATTCTCTGGCCGCGAGTCTGGCAAAAATGTCAGGAGTTAGGGATAAATCAGCCAAATCAGATTTTGATCAGCTGTTGGCGCTTCTGGATTCCCTGGGCGCTACAGCTACGCGACCACGCAAAACCGTTGATTCAAGGCATTTTAGCCCCCCAAGGCACGGGGAAGACCACTTTAACATCCATAATGTCGATTATTTTAGCCTATTTTGATTTAAAAGTAAATAATCTCTCTTTAGATGATATTTATAAGACCTATAATGAGCGAATAAAATTGCGTCAAAAGGATAAAAGATTGCGCTGGCGTGGTCCACCGGGTACTCATGATATAGAATTAGGAATTAAAGTTTTAGAACAGGTTTGTCAGCAAGAAAGTCCGATTTTAATCCCGCGTTTTGACAAGTCCCTGCATCGAGGACAAGGAGATAGAATTGCACCGGAACAAGTGGAACGAGTTGATATTCTTTTTTTCGAGGGTTGGTTTGTGGGCATGAATCCAATAGAGGAAACAGTCTTTGATCATGCCCCCGATCCGATTAATAGCGAAGAAGACCGACAATTCGCCAGGGATAATAATCAAAGATTGCGAGAATATCTACCCCTCTGGTCAAAAATCGATCGCTTACTGATTCTTTATCCCCTTGACTACCGTTACAGTTTACAATGGCGACAGGCAGCCGAAGCAAAAGGAGGTATGAACCCATCAGAAATCGAGGAATTTGTCAAGTATTTTTGGAAAAGTTTACATCCGCAATTATTTCTCCCACCCCTGCTCAAACAAGCGCATCTAGTGGTAGAAATTAATCGGGATCATAGTCTGGGAAAAATCAGTAATCAGTGAAAAGAAAGCTCCGAACTTGTCACTTAACACTATTGACTGAAAACTCACATCTGATAACTGATAACTGATAACTGATAACTGATAAAGCTTATGATTGAAGTGGAACATCTGAGTAAAATTTATGGTTCTACCGCGGCAATCAGTGACGTGGATTTTACCGTAAAAAAAGGAGAAATACTCGGTTTTTTGGGACCAAATGGAGCGGGAAAAACCACAACTATGAGGATTTTATCCGGTTATATTCCTGCCACAACAGGAACAGCAAGGATAGCAGGATACGATGTACATCAACAATCCTTAGAAGTGCGTCGTCGCATTGGTTATCTTCCCGAAAATCCCCCCTTGTATCCAGAGATGACCGTAGAAAGTTTTCTGGATTTTGTCGCACGGATTAAAGGCATCTCATCGGGGGATAGAAAAGCGCGGGTAGATTTAGTTTTAAGCAAATGTCAGTTACTAGAAAAAAGAAAAGTTATTATCCGCAAGTTGTCCAAGGGTTATAAACAGCGTGTGGGAATTGCCCAAGCGATCATACACGATCCACCAGTAATTATTTTAGACGAACCGACAGTAGGATTGGATCCGAAACAGATTATCGAGGTGAGAAATCTGATTAAAAGTTTAGCGGGAGAACATACAATTATTCTCTCCACTCATATTTTACCAGAAGTGAGTATTACCTGCGATCGAGCGACAATTATTAATCGGGGTCGCATCGTAGCCAATAATATTACTACCGCTACCCCTGCCAGTTCCAGTTATGAAATTGAGATTGAGGGTGATAGGGATTACCTGCTAGAAATCCTTCAACAACTGCCGCAAGTCGAGCAAGCAGCAAAAGTCGGCGATAACCTGCTCAAAATTGTTGGTCAAGTGGGAACAAACTTAGGGGCAGAACTTGCTAGAATAGTGGTCAACAATGGTTATAACTTATTAGAAATGCGTCGCACGCGTAAAACCCTAGAAGATATCTTTCTGGAAGTAATCGGCAGCGGGGAAAATAACCACCAGGAGGAGAGGCATGATCAATAATATCTGGGCGATTTTTCGCAAGGAATTTCAAAGCTATTTTACGGCTGCCAATGCCTATATCATTATGGGGATATTTTGGTTAGTAGCAGGATTTTTCTTTAACTCCCTTCTCTACGGCATTATTCTCGATATTGGTATTCAGGAACAATCGGGATTTCTGGTAGCCAGAGATACGGTGTCTGAATTTATGACCACTTTCATCGGCATGATTTTGTCCTCTTTATTGTTGGTAATTTTGCCAGCCCTGTCTATGGGATTATACGCAGAGGAAAAAAAACAGGGAACCCTAGAACTTTTAGCCACTTCCCCCCTGACTAATTGGAGTATAGCGATCGGTAAATTATTGGGAGTGCTGGCCTTTTTTACTGTGATGATTACCCCCCTGTGGATTTACGAAATAGTAGTTTTTAGTGCCGCAGTTCCCCCGGTGAATATAGCCAGTATTTTACTAGCTCATCTAGGATTAATTTTACTAGCAGCGGCCATCCTAGCCCTTGGGATGTTTATCTCCTCCCTCACCAATAGTTCTATCCTTGCTTACATCATCACCTTTATCACCATCTTATTTATCTGGATACTGGATGTAATTGCTAACAATGCCGAAACCTTCTTTCGAGATCGCATCGGAGGAGAAGTGGGAGAACAGATCGGATTTTTCCTGAAAGAATTGCTCTCCCATCTATCTTGGTATCAACCCTTTAACAATTTCGTGCGGGGAATTTTTGACAGTAGTAGTTTAGTCATCTTCCTCAGTTATATTCTGCTGGGAATCTTCCTAACTACTCAAGCGATCGAAGCGGACCGTTATCAAAGAAACTAACTATGATATCCTGGCAAAAATACATTAAATTTATCTATATACCCGCCCTATTTCTGGGTAGTGCCGGCCTAACCGTGGGGTTAATCTCCGGTCAATGGTCATCCCTCTCTCTGGGGTTATTAATTGCCGGGGCTATTCTGTTTCTAGGGTGGCTGTTGTTATTAGTAACCACTGCCAAAGACTTTTGGCAAAAAAGAAGTACCCGCACCGGCACTCAAACCCTCATTACTACTATTATTGTCCTCAGCGTTATCGGTTTAATTAACTTTCTCGCCCTCCGTTATCCCTATCGAGTTGATTTAACCGAAAACCAAATCTTTAGTTTATCCCCCCAAACCGAAAGACTATTAACCAATCTGTCAAAACCCGTCAAAGTCTGGATTTTTTCAACCCGGGGAATCAGTGCCAACGAAGAGGAACTTTTAGCCAATTATCAACGCAAAAATCCTCAATTTCAGTACGAGATAGTTAACCCGGAGAAAAAACCCAATATTGTCCAAGAATTTAAAAAACTAGCTAATGATAATCTCTCCAGAGTCTATCTTCAGTATGGTGACAAAAAACAACCCCTGAAAACTATTAGTGAACAGGAAAGTCTCACGGAAGCGAAACTGAGTAACGCCATTGAAACCGCTAAAACTAATCGCACTTTAACCGCTTATTTTCTGCAAGGTCATGGAGAAAATGCCATCAAAGAACCTCAAGGAGGTTTAGGACAAGCAGTCAAGAGTTTAGAAGCAAAAGGTTATCAAGTAGAACCACTTAATCTAGTGGAACGTTCCACCATTCCCAATAATGCCGATGTCATTATTATTGCCAGTCCCAAAAGAAAAATATTTCCCCAAGAAGTCACCGCTTTAAAAAACTATCTCAATCAAGGGGGCAAAATTTTATTACTGATTGACCCCCAAACCGAAACCGGATTAGAACCCTTATTAACCCCTTGGGGTGTGAAACTAGATAATCGGATTATTATTGATGCTTCCGGTGCCGGGGAAATCATTGGTTTAGGTCCGGCTAGTCCCATTATTACCAATTACGGTAATCATCCCATTACTCGCGATTTTGCTAACGGTATTTCTATCTTTCCCTTTGCTCGTCCCATCGCTACCGTTCCCGTCGAAGGAATTGAAGCCGTATCTTTAATGATTACTAATGATAAAATGTGGGCTGAGAGTGATTTAAATGATCAGAATCTCCAGTTTAACCCTGAAAAAGATTTAGCTGGCCCTTTTGATCTAGGAGTTGCTCTGACGGGAAAAAAAGGTAAATTAATTGTGATTGGTAATGCCAGCTTTGCCAGCGATGGACTATTTGAACAACAGTTAAACGGAGATATATTTTTAAATTCTGTGCAGTGGTTAGCCAGTGGTGAAACAGCCACCTTATCTATCCGGGCCAAGGAACCAGAAAATAGAAGAATTAATTTAAATCCCCTGCAAGCTAACGCTATTTTTTGGATAGGGATGGTAGTGATGCCTTTAGTGGGATTTACCCTAGCCGGATTGACTTGGTGGCAACGTCGTTAATCGAGTTAGAATCTAGAAAAATCATCTCTCTTATTCCCCCTAACTGCCATGACCACAACCCAAACTATCCCCCAATTGTTGACTTTTGATGACTATATCAATCAATATCCCGATGATGGACAACAATACCAATTAATCGCAGGAAAATTATTGGCCATGATGCGACCGATCGGAAAACACGAAGAAATTGGCGGATTTGTTTCTGGAACCCTATTCTTAGAGATAAATCGGCAGCAATTGCCCTATTTTATCCCCAATACTGCCGCAGTAAAACCCCTTCGCCCCCATACAGGTTATCTACCCGATATTATTGTCTTAGACAGAGAAAATCTAGTTAATGATCCCTATTGGGAAACCGCTTCCTCAATTTCTCTGGCAACATCAGCTAAATTAATTATTGAAATTGTCAGTTCCAATTGGCGAGATGATTATCTGAAAAAATTCGACGACTACGAACAATTAGGAATTGCTGAATATTGGATTATCGATTATTTAGCTAAAGGTTCGGCCCGATATATCGGCAGCCCCAAAGAACCCACCATTTCTATCTATCAATTAATCGATGGAGAATATCAAGGTAATTTATTTAAACAGGATCAACGTCTTATTTCAGGGGTTTTTCCAGAGTTAAACCTCACTGCTAATCAAATTTTTCGTGCTAGAGCTTAAAGAAAAACCCGTATTTTTAGATTAGACCTTATGCAGAAGTGTTGAATGTTAAGATTTTGAAGATCATGACCAAGTTATGTATAATTCAATTTCACTGAAAAAACATGGGGGAATTAAAATAAATTTTATTCGGGTAGATTCCTTAACTAGAAAGACTTTTGGTCTTGAGATAATATTAGGTCGAGGTCTATTGGGTTGGGGGTTGCTCAACTCTGCTTCTCCGATAATTCTTGAGCCAATCTTCACCCTTGTTCAGTAACGACTCCAAATCAAGAGGTTCAATTTTTAACTTTTCTATATTCCAAATTTGGATAATACCATCGTTAGTTGGCGCAGCTAGTATTTTTCTATTTGGACTTAGCTTTACATTAGTAATTTTACTACTAATTCCCTTGATTGGGTTAGGCTGCATTATTCCTACTTCTTCTTTCTCTAGCTTCCAAAACCCTTCCTGTAATGTCCATAATTTTAGCGTCTTGTCCTCACTAGCTGAGACTAAAGTTTTCTCGTTGATGAAGCGGACACTCCAGACTTTTCCTCGATGTCGTCCAATAATTTTACTTTGTCCATTGAGATCCCAAATTCTGATGGTATTGTCATTACTGGCTGAGGCAATATATTGATCGTCTGGGCTAAAAGCTGCATAATTGACCCACTCCTTATGCCCATAAAAAGTCTTGATTTCTTCACCAGTAGAACAAGACCAAAGTTTAATAGTTTTATCAGCACTAACTGAAATAATTTTTTCTCCATCTGAGCTAAAATAAATGCCATAAACTTTATCGGTATGTCCTTTTAATGTATTAATATAATTGCCTTTAATATCCCAAAGCTTGATAGTGTTATCAGCACTGGCAGAAGCCAGTAGTTGACTATTAGGGCTGAATTTTACACAACAGATACAATCCTTATGAGCATATTGGTGATTTTGAATATTAATATCTTCTATCAGAGAAATTTCAGAAATACTTTCACCTACCTTCCATATTTTCAAACTTTTGTCCCCACCACCTGAAGCAAGAAACTTGCCATCGGGACTGAAGTTAACAGTCCATACCCAATCAGTATGTTCGTCTAATGTCTTAAGTAGTTTCTTCTCTTCAAGATTCCAGATTTTAACGGTTCTGTCAGAACTAGCTGTGGCCAGGAATTGACTATCTGAACTAAAACTAACCGCCCAAACTTTTTCTTGGTGTGCTTGTATATTTTGCGGAAATTCGACATCAAGATTCCAAAGTTTGATACTGTTGTCATCACTAGCTGATGCCAGTAGCTTGCTGTCAGAAATACAGCTAAAGCTTACGTCCCAGACCCAATCATGATGTCCCTCAAGAGTCGTCAGTAAAGTACCATTAATTTGGCAATCAGCTTTTCCGTCAGAATTTGTTACTAGAGTGTAGTCAATACCCCAGATTTTGACGGTGTAATCATCACTAGCTGAAGCAAGAAGTTGACCATTTTGACTAAATGCTGCCCATCTTACAATTCCCCGATGTCCTTTAAGAGTGGCAAGGCATTTGCCATCGAGACTCCAAAGCTTGATAGTTTCATCATCGCTTGCTGAAGCAATTATTTGAGCGTAAATACCATAACGAATATTAGGAGGACTGAAAATTGCGCTGTTAACTGAACCAGAATGTCCATCTTGATGATCTAAGGAATGTTTGAAAAAAGTTTGTCTTAAAGATACCGAAATTTCC
Source organism: Microcystis sp. M165S2 (assembly GCF_020245885.1). NCBI lineage: Bacteria > Bacillati > Cyanobacteriota > Cyanophyceae > Chroococcales > Microcystaceae > Microcystis > Microcystis sp. M165S2. Next base: position 11,018 of record NZ_JADBTZ010000035.1, read on the forward strand.
TCTGACGAATCTCGGTTAATATCCCAGAGTTTGATGGTATGATCATCACTGCTGGAAACAATAATCTTACCGTCTGGACTAAAACTGATACTGTTGACTCTATCCTCATGTTCCATTGGGGATATATTTATCTCCTCACCTTCACGAGACCAAAGTCTAATCGTCTTATCTGCACTAGCTGAAGCAATGAGTTGACCTTCTGGACTGAAACAGACATCTCTCACCCAATCTGTATGTCCATTAAGGGTTTTTATTTCCTCACCTTCACGAGACCAAAGTCTAATCGTCCTATCTGCACTAGCTGAAGCAATCAGTTGACCTTCTGGACTGAAACAGACATCTCTCACCCAATCTGTATGTCCATTAAGGGTTTTTATTTCCTCACCTTCACGAGACCAAAGTCTAATCGTCCTATCTGCACTAGCTGAAGCAATCAGTTGACCGTCTGGACTGAAAGTCACACTATTGACGTTACCGGTATGCTTGGTCAAACGGTTGGTTTCTTGCATCGCAGAGTAGATTTGTCGGAGATTATTTGTCGTGTCTTCTTTGAGATCGTTCTCTCCATCAAGGATTTTTTCGTTATCCAGAAATATTTTGCCCGCTTCAACACTTGTTGATAATGCTTCAAGTTGGTCGTTGTCCAAGAATAAAGCCCAAGCTTTTGAATTAAGTTGAACTATCTTCTGCTTGGTAATAGCTTTTCTCAGTTCTGTTTCAGGCTGACGGAGTTTCACTCCGAGTTCTGTCAAATGACTATCTCGGTTAAACATTTTTTGGACAAACTCGATCAGAGTCTCGTTAGCTAACTGATAAGAGTAAGTCCTAGATACTTGTCCAGATCTTTTAAGCATTGTCCTTTTAACTATAGCCCAGCCCACTAAAACTTCTAGCACTACATCTAAGGAATTTTTTTGCACCTCGACAAGTTCGTTATTTTCTGAGTCTAACAACTTAATGATTTCTATTTTATCCTCTATTTCGTTTCTCGTCTTTTGAGGACAAATATCATTTTGTTTTTCCGATATAGTGAGTAAATAGAGGACGATTTGGGCAATTTTTTCATTCTCAGTACCACAATCTTTAATAATCCTATCTAACCAACTTTCAATTCCTGTTTTCTTGAGTTGTTCATATTCTTCTCTCTTGGTAATTCTAGCATCTTGAATGATCATACCTAAAAGTTGTAACTCAATTGGGCGGACTTTCCCTGAGTTTTTCGACAAATCTTTTACTATCTCTTCTATCAAGTCTTGTTCCCAGTTTAATTGAGGTTTTTTAACTAAGTTGTTCAAGAGAGATATGGCATCTTCTTTAGTTAAATCTTCTAGTCGGTAGCGAAATTGGTTGCTTAGAATATCTAACCCAGTCCAGCTGCCCAAATCTAATAAGTCGGACAAGTGATCTTCCCCGATAGAGATAATCAAACGGACATTATCTTTCTGGAGTAAAGTATTTATCAACTCATAAATACTTTCTAGTTCTTTCTGGCTATAGTTGAGTAAATAAAACTCAAAATTGTCAAAAATTAACACATAAAAATTATGAGAATTTTTGAGATTTTCTTTTAAGTCATGAATCCATTCTTTTTCAAAAGCAGGACTTGTAGGTATGATCTCTGGTTTGAATTGCTTTCCTTGAAAATTATCTTGTTCTAAGGCGGGGATTAAACCAGCACATATTATGGAACTTTTGCCAACTCCTGAAAGTCCATGGAGAATGGTCAGCTTGTGCATATAATCTCGATCTTTGATTCTCCTTTTGAGTTCATCCAGATCTTGCTGGCGACAAATCTTAATCTCTAACGCAACTTCTCCTTGCTCCTTACCAACTTGTTGTTGGGGTTGTAAACATCCGGCGCCGATGAAAGTACGCTGACCAAACTGCTGCTGAATTGAACGTCGCTCCTGTTTGATTTTAAAAGCCTGTAGATAGTCTTTTTTCTCAAAATAAAATGACCAAAGAGTTTCTAAAATGCGGATGTAAAGTTCTGGGTCATCTAGAGGTCCATTTTCTCTGGCTTTTTCCAGAGTTTGTATGGCAGCTTTTGGGTCTAATTTTTCTTGGACTTTTGCCATGACTAATAAATAAATGTTCTGGAGATTATTGATAATTTCTAACGCTTTCTTGGCTGAATTATTAGCATCTCGCAAATTTTCTTTTTGCTCGGCGACATAGGTAATAAATTTGTGAGCTTCAGCTTCTCTCAAAGGATCGGAATTTAGTTGCTGTAAAGCCAAAGATATTTGCGATATTTTATCTAGTTCATCTAATATTTTCTGCTGTTCATTATTCAATTGGTTTAATGCTACCTTATTTGGGTTAGATAGCTGGTAGTAATCCGAGGTTTGTTGCAAAACTTCACACAGTTGATTGATGAATTTAGCGACTAAATTTGAACTTCCTTCTTCTTGTTCAGCCTGTTTAAATTTTTTCAGACATTCCTCAAAATGCCCTCTGGCTTGTCTTAAACTTTCATCTCGTGTTAATTGTGATGGTTGCTTTAAACAACAAAGCCCCATGTGAAATAGGACAATCCCTTCTCGCTTTAATAGCTGATTTTTACGCCAGAAATCGAGACTTTTTTGATAGTGCTTTAAAGCTTCCTCCGTTATCCCACTAGCGTAATCCTCCCGACCTTGAAAAAACTCAATATTAGCTTGTAGTTGCTCAGTTAACTCATGCCCACAGTCTTGTAAATCTCTCAAAGCTGATTCAAGTTCTAATTGATAACCTTTATAAAAAATTAAATCATTGGTAATAAATTTACCTGAGCCAGCATTTAATGTGCAGGAAAACAGTCGCTTTTCTTGTGTCTTAAGAGCCTCAATTAATGTGTTAGCGTCTAGCTCAAATTTAGTTATTGTTGCCCAAGTATTAAAATCAGGAGCCAGCTTTCTCATTTGCACTTGAATCTGGTCGTTAACCCACAAGACCATTGGGCAAGGAAGGTTTTTCTGAAAGGACTCTCGATTTGAGTTGAAATCTTTCAGGATAGGTTCAAGATCGCTCACTGACTCCAAACCTACTATCATCAAAGCTTTGGGTGATTTAGTCTGGTAATAATTGACAATGGGAGTATAGATATTCTTAGACGACTCTTGTAGAGGGAATTCGTCAATTTTAATTGATTTAATCGAACAAATCTTTTGTAATTCCTGCTTCATTGATTCGCGCAAGCTGGCATAGTTGCAATGAGCTAACATAACCTGAAATTCTCCTTGAGAGTTTTCGATTTCCCATGCTAAACTCAGCAAAGATTCCTTGTTCTGAGCAGCCACCTCTTGGGGGGAGTTTAAATTAGTCATTGTTACGCTCCTCTATCTCAGCTTGGCATTCTTTTTTCATTTTCTTTGATTCTGCAAGAATCGGATTAACATCAAACCACGCCTGACCATGTTCGTTGTACTTATAGACAAACAAGCTATGAATCAGCTTTTCGTAGTATTTAGCCCCAGCCACCTCTTGTGTTTTCGCAACTCGACACAGTAATTTCCAGTCATCTTCAGTTATACCTAAACATATGTTGCTGCAGTATGTCACAATAATCCTCTCCAGATATAGTTGGGAAAGGGGTAATTGTCCCTCGCGCACAATCCAGTCTCTCAAGTATAAAAGTATATACCTTACATGACCTCCACTAACTCGACACAATCGGTTCAAAGCCTCATCACTTTCAAAAAGTAAGGGAATTTGCTCAAAAAGTTGATTTTTTTGTAAATCTGGAAAAACTCTTTTTAGTACCATTTCTTTAAGCAGTTCCATTCCTTCCTCATGCTCACCGCCATTGCGCCGACGTACAGGTATCATCGGTAATACTTTCGGTGTTTCTGCAAAATTCTGGAGGAGTGCCTGAAACCTATCAGAAAATACCAAACTCATGGGAATTGTGTAAATTATATGGCATCTAAAAGAACGCAACTTTCCTGTGTGGTGGATAAATAGATGTTCTGCTTGCTCAATATCTATCACCTTATCGAGACCATCAACAATTACTACCAATCCTCTTTTACCTTGATTGTTTAACTTCTCAATTACTAATCTAATCACTTCTTCATTAATTGCCCTAATAAGATCGGGCATAAACATTCCAAGTTGATTACTTAGCCTGTCTCTTATTGTCGAATTTTGTTTGACTTGGGCAGTAATCGTAGCCAAACCCACCGATAATCCAATTTCTGATATTATCAATCTCCTGTCTATAATGTTAAGAATCTGATTAAATATATTTTGGAAAGTAGGAAAGCGCCGTTCCAGAAAATTTTCCTCGGTATTTTTAATATATTCATCGCTAACTCCGCAAGCAATGAATATTAAAAGATCGGTTACACGGACATCATTTATATCTAATCCAATACTTGCATCAAGAAAAACAACCCCCCAGTTATCTTGTTCTAATTCTGTCTTTAGTCGCCATAATTCTGTAGTTTTGCCACAGCCGATCTGGCCGGTAAATAGCTGGTAAGTATTATTCCCTTCCCATTCAATAGAGTCTTTAAGTTCTTGAATAACTTCAACTCCTCGTACAGAAGCAAAATCGATATAATAACTCTTGTCTTCTGTGTTACCGTAATTTAGCGGTTTTGTCGGATTGCAATTTTGATAAAAGTTTCTTATGTTAAGGGACATCATTATCGCTCCTTTGTCAACTTTAAAATCTGAGCAATCATCTTGGAACTTGCCGTACTCCTGCAAGATGTTGGTTTCTACCAGGCGATTGCCCTAACGACCACATCAGTCTTGGACGTGCGAACCTGCTCAACATAGCTGTTGAGTTCGGCGGTTTACCCAAATTATCCTCAAATATTCCTGAATCGTCCTCTGGGTAAGCAACTCACCTATCATTTTGTCAAGGATTGCTAAGATGCGCATCCTTAAATAAATAATGGGTTTATTTTGCTGTATTTAGTCTAGTGGTTTCTGATCTGCGTGGCATCTATCTTTGGTATTACTGGACTTCCCCATACAGAAATACTAAAAAATCAACAAAACGGGTCTATGCTTCCAAAAACTTCAATAGACCTCCTGCAAAAGTCTTATTCAGCTACTTGATTATAGCCTAAAGCAAGTTCGTAGTTGTAAATGCCAGCGATTAAATTAAATCTCAGACCAAAACGTCGTCTCCGATTCCTGTATCTTGATGATAAAATTCTAAAT
>NZ_JADBTZ010000350.1:0-24665 GCF_020245885.1 Microcystis sp. M165S2
GGACAAGCTTTTCTGAACGGAACCCCCTAAGCCGAGTTTTCAAGGTGCTGTCCGCCCACTTGGTTTTCGAGACGGTCTTTTTAATTCTAACGTAAAGCCAACCTAGAACGGCGGGGTTTCCCACCCAAAATTTTCGATGACGGGAACCAAAGGAGAGAATCCCCGATCTGGTTTCTTGATCACCGATAATATCTACCACTCCCTCTCCGTAAATCCAAGGAAAAGCTCCTCCGAGTTGGCGAATTTGCAGAGTACCATCGGGATTAATTGCTTTGATAATAGCACCAATTTCGTCTTTATGACCAGTAATAGCAATTTTTTGGGTCGAATCTCGTCCTCTAATTTTGCCGATGACATTTCCCGCTTGATCTTGCCATGTTTCTAATCCTAACTCTTGAAAGCGTTCTAGTAGCAGGCGATCGATTTCCGTTTCCATTCCACTAGGAGAATGATGGAGGACAAGAGTAGCAATAGTGTCAAAGAGGTGATCAAAATCCATATTTGTCTTGATTTGTGGGTCGAAAGAGAATTATTATCGAAACAGGAAATCGAGAAGGTTTTACAGGAACAATATTGGCGCAGCCATGGCTCTTGGGTGATTGCCAGTTAGCATTTAATGATTAATCAGAGGTGCAGAATTAGCCTGAAAACCCGCAACTTTCAGAGACTCTAGCACCGAATTGTCATCCTCTACCCAATAGTTTTGTCCTAAACGCACAAATTGACGCTGAGTTCCCGCACCAATGGTGGCAATAATGGGAACTTTTGCCTTTTGTTTGTCTCCCGATTGCAGAATACTTTTAAGAAGATTTTGACGATTTTGGTTGACGACATCTTGCATCGATAAATTAACCATCACCATTTTAATGGTTTCGATCGGTTCCGCATCTTCGATAATTAATTGTACCCGATCATCTCGGCGATCAATTTTTCCCCACACCATTAAAGTTGCTTCCTCCACTAATAATTTTTGCAGACGTTCATAGGTATCGGAAAAAACCACCGCTTCCGACTGTCCCGAGGCATCTTCTAGGGTTAAAAAAGCCATAGGAGTCCCTTTTTTGGTCAGAATTTTCTTAACGGCATTTAATAGGACGATTGCACTAACTTTTTTTCTGGTTTTGTGTTCTTCTAAGTCGGCTAAATTGATAGGAGATAGGACTTGAGCGGCTCTTTGTAAAGCTTTTAAAGGATGTTCGGAAACATAAAAACCTAAATGTTCTTTTTCCAGTTTTAACTTTTCCTGTAGGGAAAAATCTTCCACTGCTGGCGCACTGGGAGACTGTTCAAACTCGGATTCTTGTTTATTTTCTGTGCTACCTCCTAGCATATCAAAAATATTCATTTGACCACTTTCTTTCTCTTTGGTGCGTTTTTGCGCCCAGGCAACTACTAATTCTAAATCTTCAATTAATTGATGGCGATTGGGTTGAATTTTATCAAAAGCACCACAATAAATTAGCGTTTCTAAAGCTCTTTTATTGACCAATCGCAAATCAACACGCTCGCAAAAATCACCTAAGGAAGTAAACTTTCCTCCTGTTGCTTCCCGCGCTTTTAAAATAGCCTCGATCGCATTTTCGCCCAGATTTCTAACTGCGGACAAACCAAAGAGAATTTTGCGTCCAATCGGGGTAAAATGTTTTTGCGATCGATTGATGTCGGGAGGTTCGACATCGATATTCATTTTCTGACAGTTTTCTCGATACTTTTCCACCTTATCCTGATTATCGCTACTAGCAGTTAGTAACGCTGTCATATATTCCACAGGATAATTAGCTTTTAAATAAGCGGTTTGATAGGTGACGTAAGCATAAGCGGTAGAGTGAGATTTATTAAAACAATTGGAGGCAATTAACCCGTTGCCCAGCAAAAAATTATGATCTTTCTCCACACCAATATCGTAAACGGGTTTTCTTCCCAAGGATTGACGACCGATAATTTTCACCATATTAGTAACTCAACTCTCCAGAGATTTTGGCAAGGGTGCTAATAGAAATATAGCATTTCTTTGCTCAATCAGGCTCCCCAGGACAAAAAAATTACCATATTAATAACTAAAGTGTATATTCTACCTACAATAGGTTACGATCAAATTAAACAACATCATCGAAAATTTTGGTCTGAAACCCCGTCGTTTCAGGTTGGCTTTACTATTAAATACTAGCGCATTTACACCATATATGCTAGAATGTGAGGCATGGAGAAAGCCTATTAGTTTCGATTTTACCCAACACCCGAACAAGAGTCGCTATTGCGGCACACCTTGGGCTGTGTAAGATTAGTTTACAATCAAGCTCTCTATGTCAGAACACAAGCTGGGTACGAAAGACAAGAAAGAGTAGGATATAGTCAAACTTCTTCAATGTTAACCGAGGAGAAAAAACAAGAAGAATTAGACTTCTTGAATGAGGTTAGCTGTGGCCCTTTGCCACAAGGTTTAAGACACCTATAAACAGCTTTTACTAATTTCTTTGCTGGTCCTACTGAAATTTGGTTAAAGGGTAGCAACGCAAAGCGGGACAAAATGCAGCAGTTGAGATAGTGGGACTTAGACAAAAAACAAATCGAGAAAAGCCTCAACTCCAATCCCCGCTTGGGATTTACTTCGACCAAGCCCAAAATCGCTGGAACCCAGATATATCAAGGAAAATCATAAATAGAGGTTAACCCTTTGTCCCGTAATGGTTTAAGCCTTTTTTGCTGACCGAAAACGCCTAAGTCCCAATAGCAAAGAAACCTGGCAACTGAGGGCAAGGGCATATCTTGACGAGAGGTCAGCACTGGGTAGTTCACGGATTGTGTTATAATTCTGGCCAAGCCATCAAGGTATTTGAAAAGGAGTAACACCATGAATCTATCTTCAGAAGCCTATCGCCAAGCCCTCGTGCGCGATGGAGAACGGCGCTATCGCGAATGGCACCAAAATTATCACAACGACTGCCGTCAATCAACGGCTGAATACCAAGCTCGTTCGGCCCAACAACGTCCAACAAAGCCTTGGATTTCCTCGGAAGCCTACCGCCAATTTTTAGTCAGAGATGGGGAGCGGCGTTTTGCGGAATGGCATGGCGAGTTTTTAGACTATCAAAGACAATTTCTGGCCGGTCAATCCACCTAAACGGATGTCAACAAATCCGCATTACAGCAATCTCTGAAAATAGTGGCTAGAGTCCAGGAAAAAATGGCTAATACCAATTCTCAATAGTCGTGACTAACATCCCAAAGTGCAATTCCTTTCTCAGAGAGGGATTGCACTTTGAAATGATCAACTAAGTCTGTCATTCTTTCATACCTATCCCTATGCCCTAATCTATCACCAAGCCCTAGATAGCCCCAAGACCAAAGAGACTATAAGACTCGTTGGGACTCGTCTCAAAAAGCAGGTTCCTGTGAAGCAAGAATCTCCCATCACACATCTTCGCAGTGTGATGGCTAGATTGTCAAGTCTGTCCACCCCTCAGCCCCACAAATAACACCTAAGATAGCGACCATTAAAACTGAAATTTCCATACATTTGTAATTTAAGCACCTAAAAGCCTTGCTTTGCAAGGCTTTTGCTATTAGTTTATTTGTTCTATGTCCATGGCAGCTCTTGGCTAGAGCCAGCGATCGCTTGATAAGGAAAGCATAGGTGCGATCAATCAAAACAGGCTCCAGTTACCCTTCCGAGTCGATTGCAGCCAGTCAAGGGTAGTCGATCAATCGCCAAGACTACCTTGCGGTAAGGGTTTCATTATTTTTCTTGGGGGGAAGTCCAGTTATCCCTGCAAGGTTCTTGTATTTGTATTGTTTTTAGGTGCGCTCGCCCTGACGTTCAAATGGGGAGTTTTGCTCAGAAAAAAGGGTACCAGCAACGACCTTAACCCGCCTTTTCTGAGAATTGACTGCATTTCTTAAGCACAAAAATGAGAATTGTTTTTAGGTACGCTCGCCCTGCCGTTCAAATGGGGAGTTTTGCTCAGAAAAAAGGGTACCAGCAACGACCTCAACCCGCCTTTTCTGAGAATTGACTGCATTTCTTAAGCACAAAAATGAGAATTGATTGCATTTCTTAAGCACAAAACTGAGAAATGACTACACACTTCTTAACGAAAAAAATCGAGATTAGATATTGACAACGACAAAGTAAAGGTGTTATTCTTCAAATTGCGGAAGTGATGAAGGCAGAAAAACCAAATAAATTTCTGAATCCTCCATGATTTCAGCACTGTACAATTTCTATGAAAACAACAAAAAGGTCTATTACCATGGCAGTTGAAAAAACCAACTCTTCCTCTAGCTTGGCTGAAGTTATTGATCGTATCCTTGACAAAGGTATCGTTATTGATGCCTGGGTTCGCGTCTCTCTGGTGGGAATCGAATTATTAGCGCTTGAAGCTCGTGTAGTTATCGCTTCGGTTGAAACCTACCTCAAATATGCTGAAGCCGTTGGTCTGACTCAATCTGCAGCGGTTCCTGCTTAAGGATTGATTCCAGATTCTCCCATCGGCTGAGTTAAAACCCTACCGGGTTTTCCAGATTCTCGGCTTTTCTTTAATCCCTGTTGAGTTTAGTTACCCGTCTCTTGGGGCGCAATAGTCTGTAATTGATAGGGTTGGCACGGCAACGGATAGCAAAAACAAAGCTAGACCCATACAAATTATTTTTGTTACCGTGATTTTGTCCCTTGTAGCTAGGTTTACCCCCAATCACCAGAGTGTAAGGCTCGCTGTTTTTCGGAATAGAAAGCAATTCTTTGGGTAGGAAGCCGCGCCCCTTGGTCTGGGGTAGTTTGCCATCTCAACTTTTGGATCAGCGCTGTACACTCTCTATACAACTAACAAAAAGGTCTATTACCATGGCAGTTGAAAAAACTAACTCTTCCTCTAGCTTGGCTGAAGTTATCGATCGTATCCTTGACAAAGGTATCGTTATTGATGCTTGGGTTCGCGTCTCTCTGGTGGGAATCGAATTATTAGCGATTGAAGCTCGTGTAGTTATCGCTTCGGTTGAAACCTACCTCAAATATGCTGAAGCCGTTGGTCTGACTCAATCTGCAGCGGTTCCTGCTTAAGGATTGATCCCAGATTCTCCCATCGGCTAAGTTAAAACCCTACCGGGTTTTCCAGATTCTCGGCTTTTCTTTAAATCCCTATTGAGTTTAGTTACCCCTCTCTTGGGGCGCAATAGTCTACAATTAATAAGGTCGGCACGGCAACGGATAGCAAAAACAAAGCTAGACCCATACAAATTATTTTTGTCACCGTGATTTTGTCCCTTGTAGCTAGGTTTACCGCCTATCGCCAGAATGTAAGGCTCGCTACTTTTCGCAATAGAAAGCCATTCTTGGGGTAGGAAGCCGCGCACCTTGATCTGTGGTAGTTCGCTATCTCAACTTTTGGATAATAAGAAAAGTCGGAATCTACTGTCTCTCCCCCCAGTCCCCGTGAATGTTTTTTTCAACGGGTGATTGGGTCTAGTCCATTCCATAGTATTTAGTAGTTGAGGACAACCCCATGCCTGCTCTCATGGAAAAGTTCCGCCTGGAGCGTTTATCGATTGCTGAAGAAGTAGCTGAACTCTCGCGAGGAGTCCAATCTTTTCTGTTGGATGTCAAAACTGAAAGACAAAAACAAGCGCAAGAACAGGCAACTGCTTTGCGCGAGTCTTTCCAAAAAGTTCAACAAGACAGCCGCGTGTTTTTAACAGCTACCCAAAAACAGCGTTTAGCTCAAGCGGAAAAGCAAAAAGAGGATTTACGTCAATTTCAAGAACAGCGTTTAGCGGAAGCGAGACAGCTAGCTGACGACCTACGTCAACAGCGTCTAGATCGAGCCAAACAGCTAAAAGAGGATTTAAGTCAATTTCAAGAACAGCGTTTAGCGGAAGCGAAACAGCTGGCTGACGACTTACGTCAACTTCATCTAGATCGAGCCAAACAGGTGAAGGATGATTTAAGTCAATTTCAAGAACGACGTTTAGCGGAAGCGAAACAGCTAAAAGACGATTTGCGTCAATTTCGTCAAGAGTTGTCTATCTACGTTTTTGGCAAATAAATCTCTAGGTTAATTCCAACCCACTTAAGCCTAGGGCTAGAGTAAAAACCCTCTAGTCCCTTTTCATGGCTAAACTAGAGTACTATCTGAAAATACCACAATGAGCCTTTGGTTTTAAACCTACCATTCTGACCCTGCTTTTTTAAGTTTCTAGACTCAACGTAGGAGTGGTGGGTTCCCCTCCAGGCTGCTCTAGGGCTCTGGTAAATTAAGAAGTATTATAAAACTTCACTTAGTTTATAGTTAATTTTCTCATTAGTAGTCTTTATATTGACAAAGGAGGTAAGGGAAAAGGACTGCATCTGGGCTTGTCAATGTTTAAGTCTTGAAAAGTAATCTAGACAAGAATTTTAGACCCTTAGTCCCTTGACTAATGAATATCCTGAAATACCTTCAGAATCAAGGTTCTAGATCTAAATGACAGTTCCTAATTTTTTGTGATATTATTATGAGGTAAGCCTTAAAAGCCAAAGACGATTAAACTTGCCGTAAAATTCGGGTAACACAAGCGTCCTTGCCTACTCGGTTATTAAGGGGAAACCTAAACGGGCAGTTGTTAGCTCAAGAATACCCGTCGGCTTAAGGCGGGGATTATCAATGGTATTTACTAGATTTCAACTATGACAGTTACTGGAACTCAAACGAGAAGAGCCGTCCTCTGCCTTCGCCCCGGTCAATTCGTTGTTACTCCTTCGATTGATCAAATTGCCACCCGCGCCTTACGTTATCTAAACTCTGGTTTTTCCATTCATCTATGTGGCCCAGCGGGAACGGGAAAAACCACATTGGCAATGCATCTGGCCAATTGTTTAGCCAGACCTGTGATGCTGATCTTTGGCGATGATGACTTTACCAGTTCGGATTTAATTGGTAGCCAGTCTGGTTATACCCATAAAAAACTGACGGATAACTATATCCACAGCGTTCTCAAAGTTGAAGACGAGCTAAAACACAATTGGGTGGATTCTCGGTTAACAATGGCCTGTCGCGAGGGGTTTACCCTAGTTTATGATGAGTTCAATCGTTCTCGACCTGAGGTCAACAACGTTTTACTCTCTGCCTTGGAAGAAAAAATTCTCACCCTGCCGCCAACTAGCCATCAACCCGATTACCTACAAGTCAATTCTCAATTTCGGGCAATTTTCACCTCCAACCCAGAAGAATATTGTGGGGTTCATGCTACCCAAGATGCTTTAATGGATCGGTTGGTAACCATTAATATGCCTGAACCAGATCAACTGACTCAGACTGAAATTCTTGCCCAAAAAACGGGGATTGGTCGAGAAGATGCTTTATTTATTGTCAACCTCGTCAAAAACTTTCGTTTGAAAACTGCGACTGAAAAAACGTCAGGTTTGCGCTCTTGTTTAATGATTGCTAAAGTCTGCGCCTCTCACGATATTGTGGCCCACTCCGATGATGCCGACTTCCGTGATATCTGCGCCGATGTTCTCTTGTCCCGCACAAGCTTACCTATTGATAGCTCAAGAGCTATTTTATGGGAAATCCTCGACGACAATCTGGTAGAATCCTTATCCGTTGGAGAGGAAGAAGAGCCTTCCGATGCCCCAGCGTCAACTTCTGAGCCTTCCACAGGAAATCAATCGATCAAAGCCATTCAATCTTTACTGCGAACGAACTTGCTGAAGCAAAAAGACTAGATTTTATACTCTTATTGGGTGAAACCAACCGTGACTTCTTCCACTTTTGCTGGCTCGCTCAAAACCCAATCAAACAACTCCCTGAAAACAGCAACTCAAGGTTCGAGTTTGGCGGATATCCTTGAACGAGTTTTAGATAAAGGAATTGTGATTGCTGGCGATATTTCAGTTTCGATCGCCTCCACTGAACTTCTAAATATCCGCATTCGTTTGTTAATTGCCTCTGTTGATAAAGCAAGGGAAATGGGAATCAACTGGTGGGAAGGGGATCCCTACCTCCATAGCCAATCCCAAGCTTTACTAGCAGAAAATCGGGAACTTTCACTCCGACTCCAAACCCTAGAAACCGAGCTTGAAACCTTAAAATCCTTAACCCAATTGAGTGCAATGGAGAGCCATGATCCCAGTCCGAACGATGAAGCACATTCCTCAGATGCGTGAAATTCCTCACTTGAATCCTCAAAGGTTAGGAAATTTACACGAGACGATTGCCCCCCTTGATAAAGCAAGGGAAACGGCGATTAACGGCTTGCAAGGTTATCCCTACCTCCCTAGCCAATGCCAAGCTTTATTCGCAGAAAACCTGGAACTTTCACGCCGACTTCAAGCCTTAAAATCCTTAGCCAAATTGAGTGTAATGGAGAGCCGTGATAGCAGTCCGAACGAGCAGGCACATTCCTTATATACATTGAAATTCCTCCGGTAAGGAAGTTTATACCAGTTAACGATTGCCTCTGTTGATAGAGCAAGGGAGATGGCAATTAATGGGTGGGAAAGCGACCCCTACCTCCCTAGCCAATCCCAAGCTTTATTGGCAGAAAATCTGGAACTTTCACGCCGACTTCAAACCTTAAAATCTTTAACCAAATTGAGTGCAGAGGAAAGTTGACATTGTTTAATTACATCATTATTTTCCCTCAGATAAAATTTCTTGGCCAAGCTCCCCACTAGAGACTTACCGTCAAAAACTGCTCATTTACCAATTCCAACCATGACACTTGCTTGCACACCTTACGATTCTGATAATCAAGCCTTGCTGACCCGTCCAGAAAGTAACAGCCAAGCCGGTTTAGCCCCTTTACTGTTAACTGTCGTGGAACTGGTACGCCAATTGCTCGAAGCCCAAATCATTCGCCGGATGGAAAAAGGGGTTCTCAGTGAGTCTGATTTGGACAGAGCTGCCGAAAGTATCCAAAAATTGCAAGAACAAATTCTCCATTTGTGTGAAATTTTTGAGGTTGAGCCAGAAGAGTTAAATGTCCACCTAGGAGAGTTTGGAACTCTTTTACCTGAAGCAGGGAGTTATTACCCCGGAGAGGAGGGTATTAAGCCTTCTGTGTTAGAATTAGTGGATCGACTCCTCAATACGGGAGTTGTTGTGGAAGGAAATGTCGATCTGGGTTTAGCTCAACTAGATCTAATTCATCTAAAGCTTCGTTTGGTTTTAACTTCTCAGCCGGTTTAATTTGGGAGAATACTGATGACAGTGGGTCTTTATTTATATGGAATATTTCCCGAACCAGTTCCTGACGAACTAGGTTTGCAAGGGATTGATAATGAGCCAGTTCACAGTGAGATGATTGAGGGTTTTAGTTTTCTCTACTCCCTTGCTCATAAGGAAAAGTATTTGGCATCCCGTCGCTATTTAATTTGCCATGAAAAAGTATTAGAAACTGCCATGGAAGCAGGGTTTACAACCTTGTTACCACTGCGGTTTGGGTTAGTTATAAAAAACTGGGAATCCGTCACGGAACAATTAATTAATCCGTATAAAGACCAACTGAAAGAATTATTTGCTAAACTGTCAGGCCAACGAGAAGTTAGCATTAAGATTTTTTGGGATAATCAGTGGGAATTACAAGCGGCTTTGGAGTCTAATCCTAAGTTAAAGCAAGAACGGGATGCGATGAAGGGGAAAAACTTAAATATGGAAGAAATTATCCATATAGGTCAAATGATTGAAGGCACTGTATTTCAACGGAAACAAGACGTTATTCAAGTCTTTAGAGATAAATTAAATCATCGCGCCCAAGAGGTGATTGAAAGCGATCCGATGACGGATGACATGATTTACAATGCAGCTTATTTAATTCCCTGGGAGCAAGAGCCGGAATTTAGCCAAAACGTTGAAGCGATCGATCAGCAGTTTGGTGATCGCCTAAGAATTCGCTATAACAATTTAACCGCACCCTATACCTTTGCCCAACTTATCTAAGGAGAGTATTAGTTATGTTTCTCAATCTTTTATTTCTTCCTGTTACCGGTCCTATTGGGGGTCTGATCTGGATTGGGGAAAAAATTCAAGAGCGTGCAGATATAGAATATGATGAGTCTGAAAACTTGCACAAATTATTATTATCCTTACAACTAGATTACGATATGGGCAACATTTCCGAGGAAGAGTTTGAAATTCAGGAAGAAGAACTTTTATTAAAAATTCAAGCCTTAGAAGAAGAAGAGACGGCAGAAGACCAATCTGAATCTTCTCTCTAAAATTTTTCTATACGTCCCACGTTCAGAACTGACAATCTTTCCCACCCTATAGGCCATGAACAAAATCACAAATTGTAGCGGCGCTTAGTAAGGGCGGCTTTGACAAGCTCAAGAACTCGTTGAAGCTTGGTCAGAACTAGCCCTTGATTAAGCCTTAATATTCTAGGTAAAAAGCTTGGAAATTACTAGAATTATTAGAGGAGTGAGCAACAGTTTTGGGGGAATCAGGTTTTTTAGGTAAACTAGGAGGATTGACTGTACGCAAATTTTGAATACTTTGTTCTGTAGTCTCAACTTGATCTGTCACAAACGTCAGACGACTTTTTAACTGCTGAATCTGCCGCTCCATTATTTCTAATTTTTCTTGGATACGTTGTTTTTCAGTAATTAACTTATAAAGCTCAAGTTGCTGATCTGCTTCAGATTGTTTCCGAGGCATAGTGCTAATTTTAGATCTAATTGATCTGGGTGAACGAGTGGTTGTCATAACAATCCCTGAATAACTTAGAATATTCTAGCATATCAACGCCCCAATATAAAAACTTGTAAAAAATCGTAAATTTTCTTTTGGTAAACCCTATGAAATTGTACAATCTATATACTTACGCTTTTTTGAAAACCCCAATAGAAAGCCTAACATTACCCGTTGGAATGGCTAACCCATTGTTACTGATAACTGGTGGAGACCTCTCGGCCGTAGTCGAACCCGAAGTTTGTTTAGACACTTTACAAAATGATGATGAACGCTTGATTCAATCCGTTTTATGCCATGATCGAGTCATCTGTGAATTATTTCAACAAACCACTATTTTACCCTTACGTTTTGGCACATCTTTTTTAGAGGCAGAAAATTTACTGACTCATCTTTGTTCTCATGCCCAAGAATATCAAGAAAAAATTGAAGAACTTGAGGGAAAAGGAGAATATCTTTTAAAATGTATTCCCCGTAAGCTAGAGGAGCCTGTACTCTTTTCTGAAAGCAGGGGCAGACAATATTTTTTAGCCAAAAAACAGCTTTATGAAGCCCAACAAGATTTTTATACTTTGCAAGGTTCAGAATGGCAAAATTTCGTGCATTTAGTGACCCAAAGCTATCCGTCAACGAGGATTATTACTGCTCCAGGTACAGAATCACGAATTTATCTTTTAGTTAATTTTCAAGAAGAACCTTTGCTAATCGAGCAAGTCTTGCATTGGCAGAAAGTCTGCCCCCGTTGGCAATTACAATTAGAACAAGTTTCTCCCCCCTATCACTTTACTTAACTTGATTTTTCTATGACTAACTTTAACTTGGTAAATAACTCTCTAAGTCGTTATGACACTCGACATTTAGTTATGTTTAGTGGCAAAGGAGGAGTGGGAAAAACTACTCTTTCCTGTGGATTTGCTCGCCGTTGGGCTAAATTATTTCCCGAAGAACAAATCCTATTAATCTCAACCGATCCGGCTCATTCTTTAGGGGATGTATTGCAAACAGAAGTTAGCGATCAAGCATCACCTGTAAAAGACTTATCCAACTTAAAAGTTAGGGCATTAGATGCGGAAAAATTGCTCTTAGAATTTAAAGAAAAATACGGAAAATTTTTAGAAATTTTAGTAGAACGGGGCAGTTTTGTTGAAGGAGAAGACTTAACTCCTGTTTGGGATTTAGACTGGCCAGGTTTAGATGAAATTATGGGTCTATTAGAAATTCAACGATTACTTATTGACAATGTTGTAGATCGAATTGTTGTTGATATGGCTCCCTCTGGTCATACCTTGAATTTATTGGGAATTAAAGACTTTTTAGAGATTATTTTAAATTCTCTAGAGTTGTTTCAAGAAAAACATCGTGTTATTTCGCAAACTTTTTCAAAAACCTACAATGCCGATGATGTGGATGACTTTTTAGTGAAAACACAAGCAGAATTAACCGAAGGCAAACGAATTCTACAAGATCGGGATTTTACCCTTTGTTTAATTGTGGCAATTGCCGAACCGATGAGTTTAGTAGAAACCGAACGATTGCTCAATAGTTTGCATCACTTAAATATTCCCTGCGGCAGCTTATTTATTAATCGAATTCTAACGGATCCTAAGCAAAATTTAGATCGCTATAGTGAGCAACAGCAACTCCTCGATAAATTCCTAAAAATCCCAGGTCAAGAGACAATTTTCACCCTGCCCCAACAATCAAAAGAACCCCTAGGAGGTGAAGCATTAGATCAGATCATGAGTCAAATTAAAATCATCGAAAAAGTAGAATTTACTACCCCGCCTCCTATTCAATGGCCGCAAAAAATTCTGCCGAGTTTTAGTGATTTTATTGACGACAAACGCCAACTCATTATCATTGGTGGCAAGGGGGGGGTGGGAAAAACAACCGTTGCCGCGGCCATTGGTTGGGCGTTGGCTAATCGTCATCCCGAGCAAAAAATTAGAATTATTTCTATTGATCCAGCGCATTCTTTGGGAGATGCCTTTGGGACAAAGTTAGGACATCAATCCACACAATTAACTGATAATTTAAGTGGTCAAGAAGTTGATGCTGATATCATTTTAGAAAAATTTCGGGATGATTATTTATGGGAACTGGCAGAAATGATTAGTGGTGAAGGTAACGAAGAAGGAAACATCAAACTAGCTTATACTCCAGAAGCTTGGCGACAAATTGTAGCTCAATCTCTGCCAGGAATTGATGAAATGTTATCCCTAGTAACAGTGATGGATTTATTAGACCAGAAACAACAAGATTTGATTATTTTAGATACGGCTCCTACCGGTCATCTCCTGCGATTTTTGGAAATGCCAACGGCTTTAGGAGATTGGTTAAGTTGGATTTTTAAGCTTTGGATGAAGTATCAAAATGTCTTAGGGCGTGTAGATTTAATGGGACGATTGCGAACCTTAAGACAACAAGTGATGTCTGCCCAGAAAAAACTAAAAGACCCCCAACATACAGAATTTATTGGAATTTTACAAGCCCAAGATGCGATCGTTGCCGAACAACTGCGATTGACAGCATCTTTGAAAAAAATGGGAATCTATCAACGTTATGTCGTGCAGAATCGTTATCATGCTAATGAGGAAATTGATCGGGATTTATTCCCAGATCAAACTTTGATCCGCTTACCCAGTTTACCCCGGTCAGTAGAACCTCTAGCCCGGGTAAAAGGCGCGGCAGATCTGTTATTTTAAAGGTAATTAGTCTTATCAAGTCGGACTTCTTAACCCCATCTATCACCCAGTCCCCATCCTTCAATTGATTCAGGAGAAATTTTATGGCAGAATTATTCAAAGGCTTTGAGCAATTAGTCGAACTGGCCAAAATCTTAGAAGAAAAACTGGAAAAAGGGGAAATTAAAACCGAAATGCAATTTAATTCTCGTCCCTTGAGTAATATTCCCCGTTCTGGCGGTATTCCCCGTTCAGGGGGGGTTTCTCGTCCGAGCAATTCTGGCGGGGATGATTTTGAGGTCAATCGCAATCGCTCATCCTCCACTGATTCAGGGGTTAAAGACACTATGACACAGCCAGAAGAACCCACCACTGCTTCCCTTAAAGATGTTGGTGGATTGACGGAAGTGATTAAAGAACTCAAAGAACTAATTGCCATTCCTCTGAAACGCCCTGACTTGTTGGCTAAGTTAGGACTTGAACCCACTCGCGGCGTTCTCTTAGTCGGACCCCCTGGAACCGGTAAAACCCTGACCGCCCGTGCTTTGGCCGAAGAACTCGGTGTTAACTATATTGCCTTAGTAGGACCAGAGGTGATCAGCAAATATTATGGGGAAGCCGAGCAAAGACTGCGGGGAATTTTTGAGAAAGCCAGTAAGAATGCGCCTTGTATCGTTTTTATTGACGAAATTGATAGCATGGCACCCGACCGCAGTAAAGTTGAAGGGGAAGTAGAAAAAAGACTGGTGGCCCAATTGCTGGGTTTAATGGATGGCTTTGCCCAAAGCCGAGGGGTGATTGTTCTAGCTGCGACAAACCGTCCCGACCATCTTGACCCTGCCCTCCGTCGCCCTGGACGGTTTGACAGAGAAGTCCTCTTTCGGGTGCCTGACCGCAAAGGCCGTTTAGAAATCCTCAATATTCTCACCCGTTCCATGCCCCTAGATGAATCAGTTTCCTTAGCTCTGATTGCCGATAATGCGGTGGGATTTGTCGGGTCAGATTTAAAAGCCGTTTGCCAGAAAGCGGCCTATAGTGCTTTGCGACGCCAAGTTCCTACGATTGACTCGCAAATTCCAGAAACAATGACGGTGGTCCAAGCCGACTTTTTGCAAGCCCTTAAAGAAGTTAAACCGGCGGTATTGCGGTCTGTGGAAGTGGAGTCTCCCCATGTGGCTTGGGACAATATTGGCGGACTTGAACAGATTAAACAAACCCTACAGGAGTCCGTGGAAGGGGCATTACTCCATCCTCAATTATATACGCAAACCAAAGCCCAAGCTCCCAAAGGTATTTTACTTTGGGGGCCACCCGGAACGGGAAAAACCTTATTGGCCAAAGCGGTTGCCTCTCAGGCGCGAGCTAATTTTATTAGTATTAATGGACCTGAGCTTTTGAGTAAATGGGTGGGTGCGAGTGAACAAGCGGTGCGTGAGTTGTTTGCCAAAGCTCGTCAGGCAGCACCTTGTGTAGTTTTTATTGATGAGATTGATACTTTAGCACCAGCAAGAGGTCGTTATAGTGGGGATTCAGGAGTGAGTGACCGGGTTGTGGGACAAATCCTCACGGAGTTGGATGGGTTGCAAACGGGGGCAACGATTTTAGTGATTGGAGCCACTAATCGCCCAGATGCGTTAGACCCAGCCTTATTGCGAGCGGGACGGTTGGATTTACAGTTAAAAGTTGATTTACCCAATGCCTCTAGTCGTTTAGCAATTCTCGGTGTCCATAATGATGAACGTCCTTTACAAGATGTGGATTTAGGCTATTGGGCCGAGGCAACCGAAGGCTGGAATGGCGCAGATTTAGCGTTATTATGTAACCAAGCGGCACTGATGGCAATTCGTCGTTATCGCCATCAGGGAATGACTGACCCGGCTGAGATTCGCATTACAACGGCTGATTTTAATCATGCTTACCAACTGTTGGTTGAACAGCGTGCCAATTGATTTTTTTTCCCCCTTACTTAAAGTAAGGGGGGAGAATCTCAATTCAGGAAAACCATCCTAAAAAGGAAAATTTGCCAAAATGTCTCCAATAATGGGTCTAATACTAAATCCGGTTATTAAAAACTGATTATTTATTCTCCGTTTTGCCTCTTGCCTCTTGCATGAGTGCCTATCCTCATAAGTAGCCTATACTCAACGGATTTAGTATAACTTTGTCTTGATAATTTACAAAACGATTGGAACCTGAAGAAGAAAAATTATTACGGGGTTTAACTGACAGTGTTTCTCAAAAAACTGATGTTTACTTTTCCTCTTGTCTTCTTGTTGCTAATTGGTCTAAAATTTCGGCGTGAACTTGGCGAGTAATTGGATAAAAATAGGCAAGAATTAAGCTAATGATCAGAAAAAATGCCGGTAAAGGAGCAATTGCTAGGCGAATTGCTATTAAAGCACTATCTGGCTGCAGGGGAATTGCTTCTCCTGGGATTCTTGGTTTAAAACCTGATATTTCTAGAGCAATACCGACAAGAAATAACCCCAAAGCTAAACCAATTTTTTGCAAAAGTACCATGAAAGCATAAAAAATACCTTCTCGACGTTTTCCTGTTTCTAATTCGTCTAATTCAATCACATCGGGAACCATTGACCAAGGAATTAAATAGGCCACAGATACGCCAAATCCTGCCAAAACTGCCAAAGCATACATTAAAGTTATTTGTCCGGGTTGGAGCAAAAATAAACCAATTTGGGCAATAATCCAGAATGTCATCCCTAAAAAATAGACTATCTTTTTGTCTAATTTCTGACTAACTGCTTGCCAAAAAAATAACATCACTAAAGCTGTTCCCTGTACTGCCAAAGCGACTAAACCCGATGCTGCTTCCGATAGTCTCATGTAGCTGACGACGTAGTAAACCAAAATCGAGGCGGTTAATTGTACTCCTAACCAAGCACAAAGATAGATGCCAATAACGTATAAAAAGGGACGATTACCAAAAACTATTTTTAATTGTTCTTTCAGGGGAATAGTTTCGGTATTATTATCCGCTTCTCTCTGTTTAATTGCCGCGCTATCCTTGAGATGATTTTCAGTTTTGCCATAGTAAAGGGTTAACCCCGAAACTATCCCTTGTATTCCTAATAAAATTGTGGAAATAGCGATAAAGTCTCTGGGATTCACCCCAATTTTTCCTAGTCCATAGACCAAGGAAAGCGCACCGATAACTATAAAAGCAATTGCCAAAACTTTTTTCTGGGTAGAATTGAGAATCGCTTTTGCTCCTCGTTCTTGTAAAGCTAAAGCGCACCAAATAACTGCTATAATCGACATTAAAGCACAAACTACACCTAACAATAAAAAAGCTTGATGGAGATCGTTTGCATAGGACGATGAGACGATAATATAGAGAATTAATGAGAGAATGCTGCCCCCGATGGAAAAGGCAAAACGAAAACTATTTAAGCGGGTTCTCTCATTATAATCATGGGTTAATTCAGGGGTAAGTGCCTGGTAGGGAAGATTGACTACTGTATAGGTTAAATTAAAGATAATACCGATAAAAATATAATATAAAAATAGCCATAATTGGTTATTAGTCGGGATTAACCACAGTAAAAAATAGCTAATTCCGAAGGGAATTGACCCCAATAACATCC
The DNA here is from genome assembly GCF_020245885.1 of Microcystis sp. M165S2. Lineage (NCBI taxonomy): Bacteria > Bacillati > Cyanobacteriota > Cyanophyceae > Chroococcales > Microcystaceae > Microcystis > Microcystis sp. M165S2. The sequence goes on from NZ_JADBTZ010000350.1 coordinate 16,954, forward strand.
ATGGTAAGCGACGACCCCAAATGGTACGAGTTCGATCGCTCCACATTCCAATAATCGGATCGTTAATAGCGTCGAAAATTCTCACCACCATCAGCACACTACCAGCTAATCCTGCTGGTAATCCTGCCACATCAGTGAGGAAAAATAGCAGGTAAAATACCGAAATATTGGCAGTGATAGCCGGTCCCAAATCGCCAGCACCATAGGCGATTTTTGTGGTTAAATTGAGTCTTTCAGAAGTCAAATGAGCCATAAAAGCAATTACAGAGATTAAAATAAGCTTAACCGTTCTGGGGGCATTTGTAACCTTTGTCAGAGCAGTTGAGGAACTTTAATTTTTTTTGTCTCTAGTAATTCCTGAAAATATCTAGCGTTAAAAAGGGAAGATTCCCCGATGACACTGGGGACAAAGAAATGGCTTTATCTTTGGCATCCGGGAAAATTCTGACTATTTCCCCGTCCTTCACTTTTTATCTATCGCCTTGACCAGCATTATGAGCTAAACTGACTAATATCAGTTATTTTAGCTATCAGCATCGGAATTATCCTTATTCTAGCAGTTACAAGCGAGAAGATCGGCCAGATTGTTCTTTTTCGGACTGTTAGCGGCTAGGATCTATTACTTGGGGGACGATCGAAATAGATCAAGAAAGTGTGATAGTACAGATAAGAGATCGGGGAAAATTTTTTCGCCAAACCTAAAACTTTTTGACGCTGACGTTCTATGATGCCTCATATCTTCCTATTTTTAGAGATTTTTTCCCAAGAAGGCGGTATTCAATCATATATCAAGGATGTCCTGCAAGCTTATCTCACTTTGCCCGATTGCGAGGCTGCCGAGGTTTTTTTACTGCGGGATGCCCCTGATTGTCCTAATCCTTTCAAAAATCAAGGTATTACCTTTCATTACCTGAAAAATAACTCAGCAACTCTCGGACGCATTCAATTAGCCCTTAAGTTTCTAGTTTCTCTCCTCCGGAAACGTCCCCAACGGGTTTTTTGTGGTCATATAAATTTAGCCCCCCTCACCCGTCTTTACTGTCAAGCTTTAGGCATACCCTACACCGTCCTCACCTACGGCAATGAAGTCTGGGAACCTTTACCAAATTCCCAAAAACAGGCCCTGCAAGCGGCCGCATCGATCTGGACAATTAGCCGTTACACTCGCGATCTTATGTGTAAGGCTAACGCTATCGATCCCAAAAAAGTAGCAATTCTCCCCTGTGTGGTGGATGAGGAAAAGTTTAATTTAGGCGAAAAGTCCTTGACATTAATCAAAAAATATGATGTGGAAAATGCCAAAGTTTTATTAACAGTGGCCCGGTTGTGGTCGGGGGATATCCATAAAGGGGTAGATGTTACCATTCGGGCCCTGCCGACAATTCTAGGGACTTATCCCGAAGTAAAATATCTAGTCATTGGACGTGGGGACGACCGCCCCAGGTTAGAAGCTTTAACCAAGCAGTTAGGAGTGGATAAACAGGTAATTTTTGCGGGTTTTGTCCCAACGGAGGAATTAGCCGACCATTATCGTTTAGCCGATGCTTACGTTATGCCCTCCCGGGAAGGATTCGGGATTGTTTACCTAGAAGCGATGGCCTGTGGTATTCCCGTGATTTCTGGAGATGAGGACGGTTCAGCAGAACCGCTGCAGGATGGTTTGGTGGGGTGGCGCGTTCCCTATCGAGATGCCGAAAAGGTGGCTCAAGCTTGTTTAGAAATTTTGGCAGGTCACGATCAACGTTGTCACCCCCAATGGTTGCGTCAACAAACTGTAACTAAATTCGGCAAAAAGACTTTACAAGCAAAATTACGGCAGTTCATCTAATTATAACTTCATTGGGCATCGTCTCCTCAATACCGGCCACTGACTAGCCAAAACCACAACTTTGTCACTCATTATTAAGATAACTGCTATACTCCTCTATGGCTTCCCCAAAAGATTTTATTAGTCCGGTCAATTCTGGTCAAAAGTTGGTCTATCCTTTTCGCAACTATCTTAACTATCTTCACGACAAATACTCTGATTTACAGACGGGTAAGATCGCCGATTATATTCCTGAATTAGCCCTAGCAGCTCCACAATGGTTTGGTATTTCGGTAATTACCACTGACGTTGACGCTCCCCGCTCCCTGCTCCGGCACTCATAGACAGTCTTAACCAGTAATTTACTGTGATAGCTGTCCCCCGCAAGAGCGCCTACCGGCCCTGGAAAATTAATTTGGCCAGAGGTCTGTGGAAAAAATTTCGTAAACCTCTTGACAAAAGCAGCGGGTTGTGTGTAATATAAATATCGTGTGAGGAGTATAAGTTCAGCATAAGAAAAACCTTTGGGGTCGAAACACGGCAAGACTCCCAGAGGTTCTTCTTTTTCACTTCCTTATTTGCTCAAAGTCAGCAATAAAATCAGGTTTTGCCCGATCGCTAGTTTTTTCTCAAGTTATCCCTTCTAGGTCTGTTTTTGCTTGCCAAGAGCAACAGTCCAAAATTTTTGCCGAAGAAACTGCACAAGAGAAGTGTAATTCCTCGTAAAATTGGGAATTAAGTACAAGGGCAATCCTATGGCAGATAAAAATAACGGTAACGGTGGCTTATTCGTCGTCGGGGTTTTAGTGGGCAGTGCGATCGGGGCAGTGGCGGGTTTATTAGTAGCGCCGAGATCTGGAAAAGAAACCCGTCGAATTCTGCAAAAATCCGCGCGGGCTTTGCCAGAATTAGCCGAAGATCTGACCACGACGGTGCAATTGCAGGCCGATCGCCTATCGGAATCGGCCCGGCGTAACTGGGATGATACTTTAATTAGATTAAAAGAGGCGGTGACAGCCGGAATCGAAGCTAGTCAAAGTCTAGCCACGGACAATCCTTTCCCCGACTCGGAAGAATCCCCCCAAGGCGATAATCATCCCTCGAATGAGCATTAAATGACCGAACCTATTTTCTGGCTAGGATGTTCTTTACTGCTAGTCGCCGTTAGTTTAACGGCGGTTTTCATCGCTGCTTTGCCTGCCCTGCAAGAGTTAGCCCGGGCTGCCCGCAGTGCCGAAAAATTATTTGATACCCTCCATCGGGAATTTCCCCCGACTCTAGAAGCAATTCGCCTGACAGGGGCAGAAATCAGCGAATTAACCGAAAATATCGATGAAGGGGTTAAAAGTACCCGCCAAGTTGTCCAGGGAGTCGAGCGCAGTCTCGGTAGTACTAAAGCTGGTCTTAGCAAGCTCGATCGTGGCAGCCGTCGCCTCTTGATCGGTTTTAAAGTCGCTTGGAATACTTGGAAACGCAGTTAAGCAGATGGGTAAGTGGGAGGCTTTTTTCAGTGATCAGTAAACAGTAACCAGTGAACTGAAAACTCACATCTGATAACTGATGACTGATGACTGATAACTGATAACTGGGTGACTAAAGTTGAGAATTCCCTTAAGATAAAGTAAATAAGTGTAAAGAAACTGAAAGTTAGCCTACACCCGTGCTTAAAAAATTCTCATTGTCTGGAAGTGCTATGCTCAATCGTTTTTGCCGAGGAATCTCGATCGCTCTTGTCATTGCTGTCATTAGCTGTCTGGGTTGGATTATCTCACCGGATCAAGCTCTAGCGGTGAATAATCCCGAATTACTGCCCAATCAAGCCACTCCGATCGTTGATTTAGCCAATTATCTACCCGCAAAACAGGAAGAAGCATTGATCCGAGATATCGAGACATTTCAAGGGGAAACGGGCTGGAAAATGCGAGTTTTAACCCAATATGACCGCAGCCCCGGCCGGGCAGTGATTAATTTCTGGGGATTGGATGATAAAAGTATTCTCTTAGTGGCCGATGGTCGGGGCGGTAATTTACTATCTTTTAGTATTGGCGATGCCGTCTATGAATTTTTACCCCGCACTTTTTGGATCGAATTACAGGCCCGTTTCGGTAATATGTATTTTGTCCGGGAAAATGGCGAGAATAATGCGATCGTACAATCTTTAGACACGGTAAAAGGCTGTTTAGTTAAAGGTGGTTGTGCGGTAGTCCCCGGCCTACCGAAGGAACAGTGGATTTTAACTTTAATTACCTCAATTGTCGGCGGTTTAGTCTTCGGTTTTGCCGGTATTCCTCGCAAAGAAGGACAGGTTTTCGCTTGGCAATGGGTTTTAATTGTCTCTCCCCTCTGGTTTATCCTCTTTGTTGCTTTTGGCATCGGACCGGTGGTTACTCGCACTGCTGAATTACTGCCCCTTTTCCGCAATTTAATCGGTTTTGCCCTCGGAGTTTTAGTCGCCTATCTTTCCCCTCGTTTTAATTCCCTCAACGCCTCAAAAACCTAAGAATTATGGGCTTTTCAGTGATCAGTAATCAGTAATCAGTAATCAGTAAACAGTGAAAAGAAAGTACCGAAGTTTTCACCTAAGCTCTATTGGATTTAAACTGCGTATTGGATATTTTAGTACAAATCCTCAAACTCCCGCTCCCTGCTCCCTTTTTCAGTGATCAGTAATCAGTAAACAGTAAACAGTGAAAAGAAAGTAGGGAGGTTTTCAGCTATAACTGATAGCTGACGGCAGCCCCTCATGGTTTGATCGATCTAGCTCTGTTACAATTAGAAACATTGTGGAGTGAGTGAGATAACGTTTATGTGGGTCAATACTCAAAGTGAGATTATTAGTAAGGTTTTGCCGCCAGCAGTACGTCTGTTCTTGCGATCACAAGTAGAACAGATAGAAGATTTAGAAATGCAGCTGCACGGTCATGATCGGCAAATTTTGCGCGGTTATATCCCTGGGGTATTTTTGGCCGTAGGAAAAGCGATTTATCAAGGTTTACATCTAGGTAAAGCGCAATTAAGAGGGGAAAATATTCGTCTTAATATCGGGCAGGTTTTGCGAGGGAAACCCCTAAAAATTTTGGAACCTATTCGGGTTAGCGGTGAGGTGGAAATTAACGAGCAGGATTTAAATAATTCGATCGCCTCGACTATTTTAGTTAATGCTTTTGCGGATTTACTAATTTTTTCCCTAGAAAATAACGGAGTTGTTAACGCCAGAGAAATTATCTCACAACAGCGTTTTAACTGGAAAAATGTTCTCCTAAATCAGGGTTATTTCTGTCTTCTCGGCCATAGAGAAACAGGTGCAGAAGTAATTTTTAGCGCCGATATTGCCTTAGAAGATGCCCGCACTTTAGGGATTAGTCCCCGACAATGGCAAGGTTTAGCCCCAGATTTATCTGTTGATTTGCAACCTTTTACCGTCGATTTAGGCAAAGATGTGGAGATTAAATCTTTTATTCTCGACGATCAAACTCTTTTCTGTCAGGGAAGTTTTTTGATTTTACCTTAAAAATAAACGCAATGATTCCGGGGGGTTAACTTAGTTTAACCCCCCAATTATTACCCCGGATTCTGTGCGATTAAAATAATTGTTTGCATTAGTCCAACTAGAAGACCGAGAATACCACCAAGATTAACAATTCCCTGTAATTCTTGTTTAACAATGCCTTGAATAGCATTTTCCAGATCGGCGGGGGAAGTGGCATTTACCCGATCGCGGATCACCTGATCGATGTTGAGAATCGGGATAATTTGGGCGACTAATTTCTCTAAATCTTCCTCTAAATAACGCTCTAAAATTAACGCTAACTCTTGACTAATTACCCCTAATGATGTAGTCATTGACACCGAGGATTGCAGACGATTAATAATTAAATTAGCGATTTGATCCCAGTCGATCGTTTGTCCAAAATCTTGCAGAAATTGTTCGCCACTTTCTTGAATATAAATTCGCACCGTATCCCTGGTGGTTTTACGCAATTGTCTGACGGTGGAGATAGGTAAATTTTGTAAAGAGATACTTTGTAACCAGTTTTTCAGACGATTACGCATCTCTAAAGATAGTAATAATTCTTTGATTCTGGTATTAGCTAAATCCTTTTCATCAAGGCAAAAAGTGCGTAAGCGGGCGAGGGCATTGCGTAAACCGAATAAATTGGCTACTACCCAATAGGTTCCACTGGTTTTTTCCCGAAATCCTTCATCGATAACTTGAATATTGCGATCGGTTAAAAAATCGATTAAAGCTAGACGGATAACATCAGCAGGTAGGACAGTTTCTAATAGCCAATCGGAGAATTGTCGGGCCTGTTGTTCACTGAGAGAAAATTCTAAGACTAGGCGATCAAAAATTTGATTGATCTGTTTTTCTAAAAAGTCCTGCCGTCGGGCTAAAACTTTTAGTAATCTCGCTAAAGATTCCCCGAATAAATCGTGAAGAATCGCCGCCAAAATCTCGGCTGTTTTTGCTTGCCGATCGCCTTTTATTTGTTTTAAAGCTAATTGTAACAGCCAGAGTATCGCCCCCTGTACCCTTTCGGTGTCGAGGAGTCGTTTAGCCAGTTTTTGTAATTCCTCGGGAGTTAACAGGGAACCCATGATCGTATCCGATACCCGCAGAGCTAATCGATCTTGATTGCGAGGAATTAGCCCCGGGGTGAAGGGAAGAGGACGCTTACCGATATAAATAGCTTTGTAGGGACGAAACAGCATTTTTATGGCTACATCGTTGGTGAAATAGCCAATAATTGCCCCCGCGATCGGCGGTAAGCTCCATGTCCAAAGAGTAGCGAGATTCAATTTAGCAGCAAAAAATAAACGCAAATGTGAGTAAGTTATTTCTTTAAGACTAACACTCCCATCAGTCCTGCTAGGAGTGGATAGTGGACGGCACCGGAAAATCCCGACCGATAGCCTAATTTTACCTGTTCTCGGCCCTGGGGAAAGCGATCGATACTAGGACTAATATAAGCGTACTGGTCAGTTAAGCCGTAGCGCTCGGCGGCGGGAACGACGATATGATCGAGATACCAGTTTTGCAATAGTTTGGCTATGGTTTCGGTGGGTTGATGGAAGTCAAGAATCGCCGCTTTAGCACCCGGTTTCAGGACTCGGTATAATTCCCCCAGACATTGGGCAATATCGACCACATTGCGTAATCCATAGCCGATAGTGGCACAATCAAACCTAGAATCGGCAAAGGGTAAATTGAGGGCATCCCCTTCCATCCAGTGAATATTAGTGGCGCTAAAACGTTGACGGGCGATTTTTAATTGTTGTGGGGAAAAATCTAGTCCGATCACTTGGCCAGTTCTACCCACTTGTTTTGATAATAGATTAGTCAGGTCGCCGCTACCACAACAGATATCGAGGGCAAAATCCCCTTTTTTGGGTTGACACCATTTGACTGTCATTAATTTCCAGACGTGGTGTAATCCTAAACTTAATTCTTGATTGAGTCGGTCATATTCGGGAGCGATCTGATCAAAAATTGCTTGTATTTCCCTAGAGTTAGGTGAGGATTGATTGGACATTTTGATAATATAGCACCAGAGAAAATCCCAGATCAAGTTATACCATTCTATCTTATCTGCGCTCACGGGGATAAGCTGTTGAGCATCCACAGCAGTTATCTTCATAGTGGGGAACAGTGACTTAAGTAGCTGGTTATAATTAAATTAAAAATGGATTTTAGGTTCGATCCCCCCTGCCCCCCTTGATAAGGGGGGTGCCGATAGATGGATTTTAGGTTCGATCCCCCCTGCCCCCTAGGGTTGATTCATTTAAATTAAGTACAGCTGATTTTGAGTCAATAAATTTGACCGAAAATTCTCAAGTTTATCTTTTTCTAATCAAAAGAGTTAGTCACAATAACTAATCTTTAATCTTCTGCCAATATTTATTA